>JAUWSB010000017.1 GCA_030610255.1 Bacteroidota bacterium | reverse complement strand
CCTATGGTTGGGGTGGTAAGATGGTGCAGCAACTTGCTGACTTGATTCCCAATCTAAAGGTGGAAATATTGGATCCTATTGTTATCAAAGGTTACCCTGGCGACGAAGATTTTGAGGCCTTGGATAAACTGGCTGCTATCATTGCTGATAAGCACAAAGAACATAACTTGATCTAATGACACTTTTTCAAAATGGGAAGCGGCTGAACCGCGGACCATTATGCCTAAAGTCAATAAACTAAAACAAGGAGAAACAAAATGTATTCAGTGGATAAAGTCGGAACTTAACATAGAGATCAAATTTCCTATTGTTGCAGCAAACGATTCCGTAGCTTTTAAACTTGGTATGCTTCATCCTAGCAAAGGAACAAACACTGTTCGGGCAGTATTCATCGCTGATCCGAAAGGCAAAGTCCGTTTGATTATATACTATCCGCAGGAAGTTGGCAGGAACATGGATGAAGTTGTTCGTGCAGTGAGGGCTCTTCAAATATCTGATAAACAAGGCGCTCAACCTGACCGCAAACAGCGCGGCGATTTTTCAAAGTATGTGCCCCGCTTGGAGTTTATCGGTATTTTAAGGTTGGTTGCTCCGCATGTTTGCGGCAGGTTAGCTTTGACGTTATATAGCCTAAAACAAACAGATAAAAATTAAAATAGGAGATTTTGTAATGAAAATTTTTAAAATTTCAATCACTGTTTACCTGCTGGTTTTTGCTGTGCCCTTTTTAACACAATTCTGCTCAATAAACCAGATCAAAGAGATCAACTATAGTAATTTGAGTATTGAATCTTCTCAAAAACTTCTTAAAGAAATCAAGGAATTGGGACCTAGCTTATTAATGAATGTTGATAGTTACAACATTCTTCTTAATGAACTTGAAAAATACAAAGACGAAGGTATTGTTATCAATTCTTTAGATGGCATTACTATTGGAGCCAATAGGAATTATCTTAAAATGCTGGGACATACATCTGAAGAAATTAAGTCCATTACTTATCAGGAACTCACACCTTCAAAATGGCACGCAATGGAAAATGATCTTTTTAGGAAAGTTATGAAAACAGGGTACTCAGGCGTGTATGAAAAAGAATACATTAGAAAAGACGGAACCGTATTTCCAATCCATATACAATCGTGGTTGATAATGGACGAAAATCATAAAGCGTCTCTTTTGTTCGGTATTATTCAAGACATATCCAGCCACAAAAAACAAGAGGGTAAAATGAAACAGAAGTTAGTCCTAGTTCCTGGTATAGCCGGAAATGAATATCTTTGGAAGTTTCAAATAAAACATCTTTCGGATATTGTAGATATTGTTGTACCGGATGTTAGTAATTGTAATAGTCGAGAGGAATGGGTGGAGGCTATTTTAAATTGTACTGAAGGTAAATTTGCACTTGCCGGTGCATCTATGGGAGGATGGGCATGTTTTAAAGTAGCTGCAGAGCATCCTGAAAGGGTTACAAAACTGGCTTTAATTGGAACATGGGCAAGACATTTGCCTGAAGTTGAAAAGGAGCAATATAAGATTTTGGAACGTATAAAGAACGGTCATTTTGATGAGTTTAAACAAGAATATCTCGATTATGTTTCAACAAATCTGGATTCTAGTAAAGATGAATTTATCAAACTTGTAAAAGAAGGTATGGAATTTATTGATAAACAAGTATTTATAAATCATTTGGAATCGTACTTAGATGATTTTAACAGTGAGAAATTTCTAAATAAAATTAAGTGTCCCACTTTAGTAATAGCTGCTAAAAATGATCCTATATTTTCAGTTGAAGAACATGAATATATTACTAAATCAATTAAGGATGCTAAAATTGCTATAATTGATGATGCCGGACATCATATAATGTTTGAGCAACCTCAAGCTTTATCCACATTACTCAGATACTGGTTGATGTATTTTTAGAACAGGTTTTGTTCCACAATATATTGATGCGATTCCAAATGTTTGGGATATGAATCTTGAATTTATAAACCCGGCTTTAGATAAAACCTTAATAAAATTATTTCCATCAGGAAAAGCATTAACTGATTCAGTAAGGTAATTATATGCAGATTTATCTTTTGAGAATATTCTGCCTAATAATGGTAAAATCCTAAAAAAGTAAAAATTATAAAGCTGCTTAATAGGAAAACGCCTTGGCATGGAAAATTCCAGAACGATAAAAACACCACCCGGTTTCAAAACCCTGTATGTTTCTTTAAGGTATTATCAAAATATAATATCCTTAATGATTTTAATCTGTTTGTTTTTCCTGTAAATAAAATTTCCACGCACAATACCATTCATCAGTATGTTTGTCAGGTGGGCAGCCAATACATTCGGTTTTTATCCTTGTGTCTATTGATTCGGCAAAAGTCGTGTATTCAACCAAACCACCGGATTTACATGGATAATCATCTAATCCTTTTCGTTTGCGGGCACTTTGAACACGACAGTCATTCATCTGGAAAACAAAACTTGTTTCCGTTTCTTCTGTAACTGATTGTTTGTTTACTGTGGCATACAAACGAAAATTCAATGCTTTTTTTAATCCTTCCAGTCCGGGATTTTCAGGCAGGTTCAAAAAGCGTTTAATAGACCATGCTTCAAAAGGAGAAAATTGTCCCCAGCAAGTGTCATTACACCTTTTTGCATCATACATGCTTCTCGAAAACTCAACTGCCTGAAACCAGACTCCATCATTTGCCAGCCAGTTTACAGCTACTTTTTCTTTTAACTCATGAAGTTTTTCTTTCGGAAGGTCAAGCAATGGTTTCGGAATATCATTTTCCATTTTAAAACCAAGGGTTTTCGACAATCTTTTCATCTGGATATGATAACTTTTTGAATAAGCTTCCTTGAGTATTTTTTGTGCTTTTTCGCGTCCAAACTGATGTTGCACTTCAGCATACCACATGGCATGATGCATCATAGTACGATGAAAAAAATCAATTATCAACCGCGCGGTTTCTTTATAATCCAGGTCTTCCTGTGATTTCAAAATTCTTTCCATATTTAAATATATTATGTTTTTTAAAATTAATGATTTAACTGAATATTTTTAATGCCATTTTTACAGCATCATCAAATGCTTTTTTATCAATTTTATATTTAATATTATTTTTATCAAAATAATACAGTAAATTTTTTGTGTCCATATTACCAATCAATTTATCATCAGCCATGGGGCAGCCGCCCAAGCCATTGATAACCGCATCAAACCTTCTGCAACCGGCTTTACAGGCAGCATCTGTTTTTTCATACCAATCATTGGGTTTGGCATGTAAATGTAACCCAAATTCCACATCAGGAAATTTAGGAATTACTGTTGAAAAAACCTCTTTTATTCTTTCCGGAGTAGAATTTCCAAGAATATCTGAAAAAGGAATAATTTTTATTCCTAAGCAGAAAAGAGTATCAACCCATTTCTCAACTAACTCAATATTCCACTCATCTTCATAAGGATTTCCAAAACCCATTGCTATGTAAACTACAAGTTCCTTTTTTGCTTTAATACAAATATTTTTTAAAACTTCAATGGTTTGCAACGAACTTTCAATATCAGAATTAATATTTCTTTTTAGAAATGTTGGAGAAACCGAAAATGGAAAAACAAGGTATTTTATTTCATCAAAACCGGCAGCAATTTCACCTCCTTTTTTGTTTGCAACCAAAACCATTAATTTGGATTTGGTTTCTGACAGATCCAATTTTTTCAAAACTTCTGCCGTATCACTTAGCTGCGGAATTGCATCAGGTGAAACAAAACTCCCGACATCAACAGCATCAAAACCAACATTTAATAATAAATTAATATAATCTGCCTTGAATTGTGTAGGAATAAATTTTTTTAAGCCCTGCATGCCATCGCGGGGAGTTTCGATTATTTTCATCAATTTTCTCTATTTCTACTGGAAAACGAATAATAATTACCGTCCTGTCAATGTTTTGGGAATCCTGCCATTATTAATTGTTTCGGAACGTAACCTGCGACCGATTATTTTTTCAAATATTTTCCCGATCTCAAGAACTTTGTCAACGTCAACACCCACATCAATTCCCATTTCATCCATCATAACAACCATATCTTCTGTGCAAACCAAGCCAACTGTATTGGGGTCTTTATAGTAATAAGCACCTGTGCCGGAAACTGGCACTCCATCAACAAAATTTGCAGGTTGCCCACCGATTCCACCCAAACATGATTCAAAATTCGTTATTCCTGCCTGTAATGCAGTTAAAACATTTGCAAGTCCCCATCCGCGTGTAACATGAAAATGAGCAATATGTTTTTCAGGTTGCGGAATTGCGTCCAAAAGCATTGAGAAATATTCATAAACCCTGTCGGGGGAGGCAGAGCCATCATGGTCGGCATGTTCAATATCATCAGCACCGATATCAAGCCATCGTTGTGTAAATTCTATGGCTTTTTTCATTTCAGTAGGACCTTCTATGGGGCAGCCCCAAATAGTGCTGACTGTACCGTTTACCTTAATACCGGCATCATGGCACATAGGAATATATTTCTCACTCATCTTCCAGTATTCAGCAAGACTGGCACCAGAATTTCTTTTGTGATGTGATTCACTCGTTGAAACCATTAATAAAACCCTGTCAGGCCCATATCCGTCTTTTTTTGCCTGTATTGCCCTTTCTATTGACCTTTCCCTGATTGTGATTGCTGTGAGGGTTACATCATCAAGTAAATGTTTAACTTTTTTGCTTGCATGCAAACGTTTCATCAAATCATCGGCATCCTTAAACTGAGGCATCCCACGTGGATTGCCAAAATTTGTTGTTTCAACATGTTTAAATCCTGCCAGAATTAATTGTTCAAGGACCCAAAGCTTTGCTTCGGTAGGAATAAATTTTTCTTCATGCTGAAAACCGTCTCTAACGGTTATTTCTCCGATTTTTACTTTTTTTGGATAGTTCATAATCATATTTTTTACCTTTATATCTTTATTTTTTAAAATTTATTTCTGCTAAAATAATTAAATATCTAAAATTAATCGGCATAAATAGTAAAAATTTATTTATAATTGCACTGAAATATTGTTAATAAAATAACAATAATATTATTTTATTCTTTTTTAAACCCAAATTTTAAAATAGTGTTTACATTAGAAACAAAAATCAATACCAACTCGGATGAGTTTAAAAAAAACAAAGAAGAATTTCTGAAAATTTTAAATAAATATAAAGAAATTCATCGAGAAATTATTAAGGGTGGTCCGGAAAAAGCCATAATTAAACATAAAGGAAGAGGGAAGCTACTTGTCAGGGAAAGAATTGACAAGCTGATTGATCCTAATACTCCCTTTTTGGAATTATCTCCACTTGCAGCTTACAATATTTTTGATAATGGTCATCCTTCAGCAGGGATCGCTACAGGAATAGGCGTAATACATGGAAAAGAAACCATAATTATTGCAAATGATGCAACAGTGAAGGGCGGTACTTACATCAAAGAAACAATAAAAAAACATTTACGGGCACAGGAAATTGCTATGGAAAACAATTTGCCCTGCGTTTATCTGGTTGATTCCGGAGGAGTATTTTTACCGGAGCAGGCAAATGTTTTTCCCGACAGAGATCACTTCGGCAGGTTCTTTTACAACCAGGCACAGTTATCATCAAAGGGAATTCCGCAAATAGCAATCGTTATGGGATCATGTACTGCCGGAGGCGCGTATGTTCCTGCAATGAGTGACGAAACAATTATCGTTAAAAAGCAGGGTACAATTTTCCTTGGCGGACCACCATTGGTTAAAGCAGCTACAGGAGAAGTTGTTACACCTGAAGAATTAGGCGGTGCAGAAGTTCATACTTCAATGTCTGGAGTAGCTGACCATTTCGCCGAAAATGACGAACATGCCATTCAAATCTGCAGGAATATCTTTGAAAATCTTGAAGTAAATGAAAAGCAAATTTTAGACATTGAAGCTATTGAAGAGCCAATTTACGACCCCGAAGAATTATATGGAATAGCACCTATTGATTTCAGAAAAATGCTTGACCCCCACGAAGTTATTATGCGAATTGTTGATGGAAGTAAGTTCCATGAATTTAAAGAAAAATACGGCAAAACTCTTATTACGGGTTTTGCCCATATCATGGGTTTTCCTGTCGGGATACTGGCAAATAATGGTGTTTTGTTCTCTGAATCCGCTTTAAAAGGAACACATTTTATTGAATTGTGTGCAACAAGAAAAATCCCGTTGTTATTCCTTCAAAATATAACAGGATTTATCGTAGGAAAAGATTTTGAAAGAAAAGGCATTGCCAAGGACGGAGCCAAATTGGTTCACGCAGTTGCCAATGCTAATGTTCCTAAATTTACTGTAATTTTTGGAGGTTCTTTCGGTGCGGGTAATTATGGAATGGCAGGCCGTGCTTACAGCCCCCGTTTGTTGTTTATGTGGCCCAATGCCAAAATCTCTGTGATGGGCGGAATGCAAGCAGCCGGTGTTCTGATCACCGTTAAATACGACCAGTACAAAGCCATTGGAAAAGAAATGCCTCAGGAAGAAATTGATAACCTTAGAAAAACTATTATGGATAAATACGACCAGGAAGGCTCTGCTTATTTTAGTACTGCCCGCTTGTGGGACGATGGTATCATTGATCCGGTTGATACACGTAAAATAGTTGCAATGGGCATTTCAATGTCGTTGAATAATAAATTTCCTGAACAAAAATTCGGTGTATTCAGGATGTAGAATATGATCTACGAATTACGACAGTGACAACTAAATAATTACAAAATTCTTAACGAAATGAAACTATACCAAAATATTGAATTTGAATTAACAGAAAATATCGGCACTGTATGGTTAAACCGCCCTGAAAAACACAATGCTATGAACGCTGAAATGATAGCTGAAATTATTGATTGTTTTCATGAAATCAATAATATGTCCGAAGTACGAATTGTATTACTCAGGGGGCGGGGAAAATCATTTTGTGCCGGTGCCGACTTGAATTATATGAAAGGCATAGCCGAATTCGGTTATGATGAAAATTATCAGGACAGTTTGCAATTAGCCAAATGCTTTAACGTAATTTATACTTGTAAAAAACCTACAATTGCTGTTGTGCAGGGCGCTGCCATCGGTGGAGCAAACGGATTGCTTGCTGCCTGTGATTTTGTTTATTGTACAGATGAAACAAAATTTGCTTTCGCAGAAGTGAAACTCGGCATTGTTCCTGCCACTATTTCGCCTTATGTTGTAAAACGAATTGGTGAATACGGAGCAAGAGACCTGATGCTGACCGGAAGAAGATTTCTCGGTAAAGAAGCAGAATATTACAGATTGGTCAATAAATCTTTACCCGCCAAAGAACTGGAAGACCAAATAAATTCAACTATAAAAGTATTAATGTCAAGCGGACCGGATGCAATGGCTGCTTGCAAACAGTTACTTTACAATATCTCAAATAAATATAATTTTGAAGATTCAATTGATTACACAGCAAATTTGATTGCTGAGTTACGTGCTTCAAAAGAAGGGCAGGAAGGTATGGCTGCCTTTCTTGAAAAAAGAAAACCCAACTGGGTAAAACAGATTATTTGAATGTCATTTTTTTATTTCCTCTCCTGAGGAAAAGACTACAGAAAAATAAAATATGAAAAAACGACCGATAAAATTCAGTTTGATATACCGCGACATGTGGCAGTCTTCAGGGAAATATGTTCCACGCGTTGACCAATTAAAAAAGATTGCCCCCATTATAATTGATATGGGATGTTTCTCAAGAATTGAAACAAACGGAGGGGCTTTTGAACAAGTAAACTTACTTTACGGAGAGAATCCCAACAAAGCTGTCCGTGAATGGACAAAACCCTTTAATGAAGCAGGTATTCAAACACACATGCTTGAAAGAGCATTAAACGGCATACGAATGTTTCCTGTACCTGCTGATGTCCGCCACTTAATGTATAAAGTTAAAAAAGCACAAGGTACAGATATTGCAAGATCATTCTGCGGATTAAATGACCCGAGAAACCTTGAGCTCTCAGTAAAATATGCTAAAGAAGCCGGGATGATATCCCAGGCAGCATTGAGTATCACTCATTCAAAAATCCATAGTGTTGATCATTTTATGGATGTGGTTGACAAAGTTGTTGAATTCGGAACAGATGAAATTTGCCTGAAAGATATGGCAGGTATAGGACGACCGGCAACATTAGGCAAATTAGTCAAAGCTATTAAAGATAAATATCCCGATATTATAGTCCAGTATCACGGGCATTCAGGTCCCGGATTTTCAGTTGCTTCAACGTTGGAAGTCGCTAAAGCCGGAGCCGATTATATTGATGTTGCAATGGAGCCGCTGTCGTGGGGAATGGTCCATCCTGATGTGATCACAATTCAGTCAATGCTTAAAGATGCAGGTTTTGACGTTCCTGAAATCAATATGAAAGCATATATGGAAGCCCGTGCTTTAACACAAAGTTTCATTGACGATTTTCTGGGGTATTTTATTAATCCTAAAAATAGATTTCTCTCATCATTGATGATACAATCAGGTCTGCCCGGCGGTATGATGGGAAGCCTGATGGCCGATCTAAAAGGTGTTCAAGATGGTATAAATTATTCTTTAAAAGCCAGTAATAAACAAGAACTTACGGAAGATGATCTCCTTGTAAAACTATTTGGCGAAGTTGCCTATGTTTGGCCCAAATTAGGATATCCGCCACTGGTTACACCATTCAGCCAGTATGTAAAAAATGTAGCACTTTTAAATATCGTTCAGTTGGCAAAAGGAGAAGAAAGATATTCAATGATGGATGAAACCACTTGGAACATGATACTTGGAAAAGCAGGTAAATTACCTGGCCCGTTAGCTCCTGAAATAATCAATCTGGCAGAAAAACAAAACAGGGAATTTTATACCGGAATACCACAGGATGCATATCCCGATATACTGGATAAGTATCGCAAAGAAATGAAAAATAATAAATGGGATTTTGGTGAAAATGATGAAGAGTTATTTGAGTTCGCCATGCACGAAGCCCAATACAGAGATTATAAATCCGGTCGTGCAAAAAAAAGATTTGAAGACGAAATTCAAAAATTAAAATCACAAAGTTCAACAACAAAAACAACAATCGCCGTGAAAGAAAAACAAACCCCCAACCGGAATTCTTATAACAAAAATAAAGTTGAGTACCCGATTGCTATGATTGCATTCCTGCTTTACAGTCTTAATAATAGATTAATTTCCGAGGAACAGCATGTTCAAAAAAATCATAATGTTTGGGAAACAATCGGATACTGGAGAAATATTATAACAATAAATTTAACTTATGACGAAAAAGAATATCCCGTAAAAATCAATAACGCCAAATATAAAGAATACGAATTTGAAATTTCGGGAAATAAATATAATTCAAAATTATGCTTTATTGATAAAGGTGAACTGGATTTTACTGTAAACGATAAAACTTACCTTGCAAATATTTCAAAAGGTGATGAAGGAAAAACAAAAATTACAATAAACGAAGGGAACTTTCAAATGTCCAGGAATGACCTTTTAGAACAGGAGGCAATTTCACATGGAGAAGAAGAACTCATGGCAGATGAAAAATACCACATCATTTCACCTATTCCGGGAAGAATATTCAAGATAAATGTTAAAGAAGGTAATAAAATTAAAAAAGGTGATGTTGTAGTAGTTATTGATGCCATGAAAATGGAAAACAACATTGTTTCAAAGAAAGATGCAGTTATAAAGAAAATTCTTGTTTCCCTTGATGAAATGGTTGATGCAGGAGTTGCTTTAATTGAATTCGAGTAAAACAAAAATATTAACAACATAAAAAAGATATGAATTTTGAATTAACAGAAGAACAAGAACTTATCAGGGAAACCGTAAGAGATTTCGCAGAAAGAGAAATAAAACCCGTAGCCAAAGATCTTGACGAAAAGGCTGAGTTTTCTGTTGAATTGAACAAAAAAATCGGAGAGCTCGGATTATTTGGTATGTATTTACCCGAACAATACGGTGGGCAAGGTTTGGATAATTTATCTTACATAATTGCAGTTGAAGAAATTGCAAGAGTTGACGGCTCACAGGCAGCAACACTTGCGGCACATAATTCGCTTGGAATAGGACCGCTTTACTATTACGGAACAGAAGAACAAAAAATGAAATACCTGCCTCAACTTTGCACAGGCGATGCTTTATGGGGATTCGGACTTACAGAACCCGATGCCGGCTCAGATTCCAGAGGAACAAAAACCAAAGCAATATTGGAAAATGGAGAATGGATAATAAATGGATCAAAGATTTTCATTACTAATGGTTCAGCAGATATTTCCATAGGCTCTACCGTTCAGGCAGTATCAGGAGAAAAAGACGGGAAAAAAGAATTCACTTGTATTATTGTTGAAAAAGGAACGCCCGGATTTAAGCAAGTGACCATGCATGGCAAGATGATGTGGAGAGCTTCAGACACAGCCGAACTTTATTTTGATGATTGCAAAGTGCCTGAAGAAAATCTTTTAGGTAAAATCGGTCAAGGCTCAAAGATTATGTTAAGCACACTTGATAACGGAAGATTGTCAATCGCTGCAATGGGCTTAGGTTGCGCCCAGGGTGCTTTTGAACTGGCATTGCAATATTCACAGGAACGAAAACAATTCGGTAAGCCAATATGTAAATTTCAGGTAAATGCTTTTAAACTTGCAGATATGGCAACAAAAATCGAACTGGCTCGTAACCTGCTGTATAAAGCATGCTGGCTGAAAGACAACAACAAACCTTTCGGGAAAGAAGCAGCAATGTCGAAACTTTATTGTTCGGAAATTGCCAATCAAGTAGCTGATGAAGCTGTCCAGCTTCATGGTGGTTATGGTTTAATGAAAGATTATGATGTTGAACGATTTTACCGCGATCAAAGATTATTGCAAATCGGCGAAGGTACTTCCGAAATCCAGCGACTGGTTATTTCAAGATATATTGGGATTTAAAATCAGGTCATCCCTGACGGGATTTTACATTATTGATTATCATCTATCTCTGAACTTCTCCCGAAATTTCGGGACAGGCTGTTCAGAGCTACAAACAGAACGTTCCTACGGAACTTAAAAAAACAAAAATAAATAATTATGTCCCGTTAGGGACAATCTATTTATAACACCGGACGGAAGTCAGGTTTAGTAAACCCAAGCTAATGAAAGTCCCGATAGGGACGGACTATTTGTAACACAGGACGGCAGTCCTGTGATAAAGAAATCAAGCTAAGAAAAGTCCCATCGGGACGACCTGATAGTCGCAAAAAATAATAAAAAGATCTGTATTTTCAAAAAAATGACGAAATTTGGCCCTAATACCAAAACTTACCAATATGAAATATAAAACCCTTTGGCAACCAAAAAAAGAAAAAGCAGAAAGATCACAGATGAATGAATTCCTTAATGTGATCAGGAAAAAGTATGATCAGGATATTAAAGATTATTACACCCTTCATCAGTGGAGTATTGAAAATGTTGCAGATTTCTGGGGAGAATTTTGGGATTATTCTCAAATTATTTATTCAAAAAAATATGATAAAGTAGTTGATGACCCGAAAAAAATGCCGGGAGCTAAGTGGTTCAGCGGTGCACGATTAAATTATGCCGAAAACTTGCTCCGGCGAAGAGATAACCATCCGGCAATTATTTTCCGTGGAGAAGATAAAGTAAAAAAAACGATTACATATAAAGAACTGTTTGATGAAGTTCACAAGGTAACTGAAGGGCTGAAACGACTCGGCATAAAAAAAGGCGACCGTGTTGCCGGATTCATGCCCAACATGCCCGAAACTATAATTGCCATGCTTGCCGCTTCTTCAATCGGCGCAATCTGGTCATCTTCATCTCCCGACTTTGGAATTAAAGGTGTGCTTGACCGGTTCAGCCAGATAGAACCCAAAATCATTTTTTCAGCAGACGGCTATTATTTTAAAGGTAAAATATTTGATTCGCAGGAAAAGTTAAAAGGCATCCTTGATAAATTACCATCTGTTGAAAATGTAGTGATGATAAAATATACAGGTAATCCGGATTTAGAAACAATGCCAAAAGCCATGAGTTGGGAAGACCTGGCTCAACCCTCAAAAGAAGAAATGACCTTTGAACAATTACCTTTTGATCATCCGCTTTATATCATGTATTCCTCCGGAACAACAGGACTTCCGAAAAGTATTGTCCATTCAGCCGGTGGTACATTAATTCAACATTTAAAGGAATTAATTCTGCATTGCGATCTTATGGAAAATGATGTAATCTTTTATTTTACTACTTGTGGCTGGATGATGTGGAACTGGTTTATCAGTTCACTGGCAGTTGGTGCTACCATTGTTTGTTATGATGGAAACCCGTTTTATCCCGCACCTGATGCTTTGCTTAAAATGGCTGATGAGCTGGACATTTCAATTTTCGGGACGAGTGCAAAATATATTGCCTCGCTTGAAGCTGCGGGTGTTGTACCTAAAGAAATTTCCGATTTCCCTAAACTGAAAGCAATTACTTCAACCGGCTCTCCCTTATCAGATGAAAGCTTTGAATACGTTTATAATAAATGGAAAAAAGATGTTCAGTTATCTTCAATTTCAGGAGGCACTGATATTATTTCATGTTTTGTATTGGGAAACCCAATTCTGCCGGTTTATAAAGGCGAAATTCAATGCAGCGGATTAGGTATGGATGTTGACAGTTTTGATGAAAATGGTAATACGGTTATCGGGGATAAAGGCGAATTGGTTTGTAAATCCGCTTTTCCTTCCATGCCGATTTATTTCTGGAATGATGAAAACGGAGAAAAATATAAAAATGCCTATTTTACAGTTTATGAAAATATATGGTGGCATGGGGATTATATTCGTATAAGTGAACATGGTGGCATTACAATGTTCGGACGCTCGGATGCAACTTTAAATCCCGGTGGTGTTCGAATAGGTACTTCTGAAATATACCGTGTGGTTGAAAACATGGAAGAAATTGATGATTCGGTAGTTGTGGGGCAAAATTTTAAGGATGATGAACGTGTGATCTTATTTGTCAAATTAAATAACAAATTCAACCTTACTGATGAACTGAAGAAGAAAATTGCTTCAAATATTCGATTCAATTGTAGCCCGCGGCATGTTCCTGCTGTTATTCTTGATGTTCCTGATGTTCCTTATACTATCAATGGGAAAAAAGTAGAAATTGCAGTGAAGAAAACAATTCATGGTGAGGAAGTGAAAAATAAGGATGCGCTTGCTAATCCAGAATCATTAAATTATTATAAGGATCGCCCTGAATTATAATGAATTACTTCGCAGAAAGCTATAAGAAATCAAGAATCCGGAAATCAGCAGCCAGAATTCAGAAAAAAAATAGAATTACTTTACAAAAGGCAGGGTTCTCATATCTTCTTTAAACGCAAGCCAGCTAATAACTTGCATTGCCAGTTCATCATCAAGCTTATTCATATCCCAGGCAAATTTGAAATGAACACTGTCTTTATCTTTATGTTTCGAGCCCTTAACACCTTTTTTATCATCAGTTTTAGAGGTGTCTTTTATTCTTTCTTTTAATAACGAACGTTCTTTAATTTCTATCCCAACTATATCTATATGTCTGGATACATTAAAATATATTACCTTGATATTTTTATAATGAGACAATTTAAAGAACTTCAGGATACCTCTGTATTTCATCTTTTCTATTCTTTTACTGCTTGAAAAATAATATAAATGATTATTCAGTCTTGATTTTTTTTCTTTGTAATTAATGTAGCCAAACGGTTGTTTTTTTTCAATTGGTAAGTCATTCACACGGTCAACAAGTTCATTTAATTTAGCAATAAAGCCGTCATATTTATCTTTATTCTTTTCATAATTTTTTTGTATCCTGAACTTTTTATCAAGTATTCTTGCAGTACTGCCTTTAGAACCTTTTTTCTTTTTAAGTCCCTTTTCTGCCTCTTCTAACCAGTTTGTCATTTTATATAATTATTAAATTATTTATATTCAAGAACTTCTACTTCGCCTTTTATAACTCTTAAGCCGTTCAATGCTAATGCCTCAAAATCAAGTTGACTGGGATACAATGCAATAGGTGCAATACTTCCTACTCTTTTTGATACGTTAGCAAGAAATTTTTCACTGTTAAAAATATTTCCTGTTAAAAGGATAGCATCAACCTTTCCTTCAAGCACTGTTGACATAGCCCCAATTTCTTTTGAAACCTGATAAGCTAAGGCATAAGAATAAAATAAGGTTGTTTCGTCGCCGGAAATAATTTTCTGGTCAATTTCATCCAAATTGCTTGTGCCAAGATAAGCTGTATAACCACCTTCTTTTGTGATCATCCTAATAATTTCTTCTTCTGTATATTTTCCGCTAAAACATAACCTGGCCAAATCTCCGGAGGGCAATGATCCGGTTCTTGAAATTGTAAACGGCCCATCTCCATCAAACGACTGATTCACGTCAATTACCCTGCCATTTTTATGAGCCCCGATTGAAATACCCCCTATTCCGATATGGGCTACTATTAAATTAAGATCTTCATAATTTTTATTTTGTGATTTTGCATATTTCCTGGCAAAATGTTTATGATTTAATGCATGAAATACTGATTTTCTTTTAAATAACGGATGACCGGTAACTCTTGCCACTTCGTCTAATTCATCAACCACAATAGGATCGGCCATATAAGCTTTCTTATTGATCGAAGAAGCAATTTCATAAGCTATAATTCCGCCAAGATTCATCGGATGTTTCCCATAAGTACCAAGTCTCAGGTCTTCCAGCATTTTCTCATTAACTTTATAAACACCCGATTTTAATGGTTTTAATAAGCCGCTGCGAGCCATAACCATTTCAACACGATTAATATCTATGTCATTTTCTTTTAAAACCTTTAAAATAAGTTTTTTTCTGAAATCCTTCTGTTCTTTAATATTTTTTAGTTTATTTAACTCTTCTTTCTGATGTTTAATATTTTTTAAAAATATCATATCAGAACCCATATACACTGCAACAAAAGTTGAGTTTATTGCAGGATAAACCACTAATATTTTTTGTGAAATCATAAAATTTAATATTTAATTATTTTCAAAATTATATTAATTATTTCAATTATTAGAGAATTAATAAAATATCAGAACTCAATCATTTCTTTTATTAAATAGAAATCAAATCGCAAAATAAATGTTTAATATACAGGGAGTATTGGAATACTGGAATATTGGAATGATGCTAACTTCCATGATTCCAATATTCCATTTTTCCATTTTTTCAATAAATATAAATTATAAAATTTTCAAATTGCGATTGTATTTTAAAAATTACTAAAAGACTGTGTTCAGAACTTACATATTTCTTCTGTACTGTCCTCCAACTTCAAACAAGGCTTCGGTAACCTGACCGATTGAGCAATATTTTGACACTTCCATTAAGCTTTCAAAAATGTTTTTATTCGAAATTGAGGCTTTTTTTAATTCTTTCAGCAGTTTTTCAGATTCTTCAGCATAAGTTTTGTGAAGTTGTTCCAACATATTAATCTGGTATTCTTTTTCTTTTTCAGTAGCACGGATCACTTCACCCGGAATAATTGTGGGCGAGCCTTTGGATGATAAAAATGTATTAACACCCATTATCGGCAATTCTCCGGTATGTTTCAGCATCTCGTAATAAAGCGATTCTTCCTGTATTTTACTTCGCTGATACATGGTTTCCATAGCACCTAAAACCCCGCCTCTTTCGGTAATTCTGTCAAATTCAGCCAACACTGCCTCTTCAACCAAATCGGTTAATTCATCAATAATGAACGAGCCTTGCAAAGGATTTTGATTTTTTGCCAGTCCTAATTCATGATTAATTATCATCTGAATAGCCATCGCCCTCCGTACCGATTCTTCTGTAGGAGTTGTAATGGCTTCATCATAAGCATTGGTATGCAACGAATTGCAATTATCATAAATAGCATATAAAGCTTGTAATGTTGTTCTGATATCATTAAAGTCAATTTCCTGGGCATGTAATGAGCGCCCTGATGTTTGAATATGATATTTTAATTTTTGCGAACGATCATCAGCACCGTATTTCATCTTCATTGCTTTTGACCATATAAGTCTTGCAACGCGCCCCATTACCGAATATTCAGGGTCAATTCCGTTTGAGAAAAAGAATGATAAATTCGGTGCGAATTTATTTATGTCCATTCCTCTGTAAAGATAATATTCAACGTAAGTAAATCCGTTTGATAGTGTAAAAGCAAGCTGTGAAATCGGGTTGGCACCTGCTTCGGCAATATGATAGCCCGAGATTGAAACCGAGTAAAAATTTCTGACATTATGTTCATTGAAATATGCCTGAACATCTCCCATCAGCTTTAATGAAAAATCAGTTGAATAAATACAGGTATTTTGAGCCTGGTCTTCTTTTAAAATATCAGCCTGAACTGTTCCACGCACGTTTGAAATTGTATTTGTTTTTATTTTCTTATAAACATCTTCAGGCAACACCATATCTCCTGTAACACCAAGCAACATCAATCCCAGACCATCATTTCCTTCAGGTAAATTGCCCTGATATCGTGGACGTACTGTTCCTTTCTTTTTGTAAATATCCTCAATTTTCTTTTCAACTTCTTGTTCAAGCCCATTTTCCCTGATGTAAATTTCACATTGCTGATCAATAGCTGCATTCATAAAATACCCAACCATTGTGGGAGCCGGACCATTAATTGTCATTGAAACCGAAGTCTTGGGATCGGATAAATTAAATCCTGAATAAAGTTTTTTCAAATCATCAAGACAGGAAATAGAAACACCTGAATTGCCGATTTTACCATAAATATCCGGACGCACATCAGGGTCCTGACCATACAGGGTTACAGAATCAAACGCAGTTGACAGGCGTTTTGCAGGCATTCCTAATGAAACATAATGAAAACGTCTGTTGGTTCTCTCGGGTCCGCCTTCACCGGCAAACATTCTGGTTGGGTCTTCGCCTTCACGCTTAAACGGAAAAACACCGGCAGCAAAAGGAAATTCACCCGGAACATTCTCCCTGAGAACCCATTTTAATATATCTCCCCAGTTTTTGTATTTAGGAAATGAAATTTTCGGGATTTTCAGATGAGACAATGATTCCGTATGTGTTTCAATTTTAAATACCTTATCTCTTACTTTAAAAGTAAAATATTCATCTTCATAACATTGTTTCTTATTTTCCCATTCTTTTAGAATTTCTTTATTATGACCATCAAGATTTAGTTCAACCTCTTTGTAAACATTTCGCAACTGATCAACCAATACGGCTTTATCAAACCCCCTGTCTTTTTTTTCAAAAGAGGAATTTATAACATCTATTGATTTTTGGATACTGTAAAGTCTTTGAGCTATTTCTGCCTGGCTTTCTGTCCATTTATTATAATTTCTTATAGTTTCTGAAATCTCAGAAAGATATCTTATACGATTAGGTGGAATTATGTATATTTTTTCAGGTGTTTCATCCTCAGCTTTCATTGATGATTTAAAATCAACACCTGTTTTTTCTTTGATTTTTTCAATCAATGCGAGGTATAGCTGATTTACTCCCGGGTCATTAAATTGTGAAGCAATCGTACCATAAACAGGCATTGTATCAATATCCGCATCCCATATCTGATGATTACGGGCATATTGTTTTTTAATATCGCGCAAAGCATCCAAAGCACCTCTTTTATCAAATTTATTCAGAGCAATAATGTCGGCAAAATCAAGCATATCAATTTTTTCCAACTGTGTAGCTGCACCATAATCAGGTGTCATAACATACATTGCAATATCACTATGGTCAATTATTTCGGTATCCGATTGCCCAATTCCTGAGGTTTCCAGAATAATCAGATCATAATTTGCCGCCTGCACAATACTCTCTGCATCTCTTACATATTTTGACATGGCAAGATTGGATTGCCTTGTAGCTAACGAACGCATATAAACTCTCGGATCATCAATTGAATTCATCCTTATCCTGTCGCCAAGCAAGGCACCTCCTGTTTTGCGTTTTGAAGGGTCAACAGAAATTATCGCAATTGTTTTATCAGGGAAATCAGCTAAAAATCTTCTGACAATCTCATCCACTAAAGATGATTTGCCTGAACCGCCAGTACCGGTAATTCCTAAAACAGGAGATTTTCTGCTTTTTATTTCTTTTTTTATTTTATCCATAAAACTTTTAATTGTTTCGGGATAATTTTCGGCAGCAGAAATAGCATGGGCTATTGAATTAATATTTTTATTCTCAATATCTTCAATTTTAATGTTGCTGTTTTTACCTGTTGGGAAATCTGCTATTTTAAGTGTATCATTAATCATTCCCTGTAAACCCATTTTTCTTCCATCATCAGGTGAATATATACGGGCAATTCCATAATCATGCAATTCTTTTATTTCATCAGGAAGGATTACACCACCACCACCACCGGTAATCCTGATATGTTGACATCCTTTTTCTTTTAATAAGTCATACATATACTTAAAAAATTCAATGTGCCCTCCTTGGTAGGAAGTAATTGCTATTGCCTGAACATCTTCCTGAACAGCACAATCAACAATTTCCTGAACAGAACGATTATGACCGAGATGTATAACTTCGGCACCTGTTGCCTGTATTATTCGCCTCATTATATTTATTGATGCATCATGTCCGTCAAATAAAGAAGCTGCAGTTACTATTCTTATGTGATTCTTAGGTTTATATGGTGCTTCTGTTTTCATAAATAAAAATATACTTGTCTATAATTAATAAATAACAAATATTATTATTGAATTGGGGTATCCATATGGACGCCCTGCGGGTGTAAGGGAAATAGGGGGAATAAGGGAAATAAGGGACCACATACCCCTATACCTTTATACCCTTATACCTTTATACCTTTATACCTTTATACCCTTATACCCTTATACCTTTATACCTTTATACCTTTATACCCCTTATACCTTTATACCTTTATACCTTTATACCTTTATACCTTTATACCCAATACCCCGCATCCTTGCTATCGGGATTAATCCCCTATATCAAGTTCTTCAAACAAAGCTCCATCTTCCAGAATTTCAACAGCTTTTAAATAGCCGTCGTCAATTTTTGTTACTATTTCAAAATATGAACTTAAATCCCATAAATTACGGGCAATAAGAGCTTTTATTTGCTGTTTAATTAATACTTCTGAAATTTTAAATCCTTCCTCGTCTTCTTCAACTCCTTCTTTTTGAGCAAACTCAAAAAATTTATCCATAAAATTTTCATCTATTTTAAAGTTTCTCTCATAAGCTTTAAAACCGGGAAATTTTTTCAATAATTTTTTTCTGTTATCATCAATATATTGAATAATAAACTTATTCAACACTCCTTTTCTTATCAAATCGGAATAATAATCGGAAACTCTTGTTGAATCCCAGGGAATAAAAACATCAGGCATAATTCCTCCACCACCATAAACCACGCGGTTTTTGGTAGTAAAATATTTAAGTGAATCAGGGAAATGAATACTGTCGGGATGTATCATTTGTCCATTTTTCATCCTGTTATACAAATCTTTGTAATAGTCTTCAATTCCGTTCTTGTAAGGACGTTGAATGCTACGACCCGTGGGAGTATAATAACGTGCTGTTGTAAGTCTTATCACTGAACCGTCTGGAAGCGGGAAGGGTCTTTGAACCAAGCCTTTACCAAACGACCTCCTGCCCATAATGATTCCCCTGTCCCAATCCTGAACCGCACCTGAAACAATTTCGCTGGCCGAAGCAGAACCCTCATTAATTAAAATCACGAGTTTCCCATTTTCAAAGCTACCCTTTGATGTTGCATTATACTCCCGAACAGGGCTACGCAATCCTTTAGTATAAACCACTAATTTATTATCAGGCAAAAATTCATCGGATAGCTCAATGGCAGTATTTAAATAACCTCCGGAATTTCCTCTCAGGTCAAGAATAAGTTTTTCCATCCCTTTATCCTCAAGTTCTTTTAATGATTCTTGAAATTCTTCCATTGTTGTTTTTGAGAACCGGTTGAGTTTTATATAACCAATGTCAGGGATTGCCATAAAAACAGCATCAATACTGTTAATAGGTATCTTATCGCGGGTAATAGTGTAATCAATCAGGTCTTTTTTTCCCTTACGGTAAATACCTACGTTCACTTTTGTACCTTTTTTACCTCTTAATTTTTCAAATACATATTTATTATTGATTTCACTGCCAGTTGCATCCTCGCCATCAATTTTAACAATTTTATCTCCGGCAAGTATTCCTAACTTATCAGATGGTCCGCCGGGTATCGGGGCTATTACAAGAATCGTATCTTTAAAAATCTGAAATGATACTCCAATTCCTTCAAAACTCCCTACTAAAGGTTCGTTGGCTTTGTCAATGTCTTCTTTTGAAATATATGTCGAGTGAGGGTCAAGTTCTTTCAAAGTTTCAATAATAGCATTTTCAACTAATTCGGGTTCGTTAATGCTGTCAACATAAGCATATTTAATTATTTGCATTGTTGCTGCTAATTTTTTCCCTGTTTTATTCGGATCATAATTCTGTGAAAAAACATAATTATTCGAAAATGCAGATATAAAAATTGTGATAACTAAACTTACAATTATTGCTGTATTTTTTTTTGTTGAATTTTTCATTAAACTTCTTTTTTTAGATAATTATTTAACAGGTGAATTTATTAATTTCTTAAATTCGGAAATAAATTGCAAGACGCTGATTCACGCAAATTAATTATGATTGAAAGGTAATAATAATAAAATAAATTATTATTAAAAATCAGTTATATCAGTGTTTATCTGCGTCAAAATAAAAAATAACTTACGGATTTAAGGTAATTATAATCTTCAAAGTTATAATAAAACGAAATAATTTCGATATAGTATTGTGGATTATCTGTTAAATTTTGTTAATTAACTCAGAATATTCTTCAGGAATTCTATCATTAAGTATATGATTGCCGGGAGTTATCATCTTATCCTTTGATATTTCAGGGTCAATTTCAATAATGCCAATTTCTTCTGCATCCTTATGTGCCTGATAAATTATTTCTCCTACCGTATTTACTATGATGGATTTGCCTGTAAATTCCAACTCTTTTTCTTTACCAATACGGTTAGCGGTAATAACAAAAAATCTGTTGATCAATGCATGTACAGGTACTACTTTTTGTGCGAATTTAGTTATCAGATTTGAAGGATGGCATATTACTTCTGCACCTTTTAAAGCGAGTATTCTCCATGCTTCCGGGAAAAGATGGTCAAAGCATATCAATATCCCTATCTTGCAAAAACCAATATCAAAAACAGGGAAACCCAGGTTACCTCTTGAAAAAATATTTTTCTCGTTCATAAAAAGGTGTATTTTCCTGTATTTTCCAATAAATCCGCTCGGTCCAATCAGAACTGCAGAGTTATACAATTTCCCGTCATCAATTTCATTAAAACCTGAAACTATATAAAGATCATGTCTTCTGCATTTATCATGTAAAAATCTGATAAACTTGCTGTTTTTAATGCTTTCGGCTAATTGAAATGCTTGTTCTTTTGAATTAAAATTATACCCGGAATTTGTCAGTTCGGGAAGTACAAGCAGATCAGCAGATTTGGATTTATCTATTAACTTATCAAGTAAAATAATAGTTTTATTCAAATCTCCAAAATATGGTACAAATTGTATGAATGCTGCTTTGATCATTTTTATAATTTTTAGATTCCATAAGGAATTCTTCCATTTTTCTAATTCTCTGATATAATTCTGTCTTATTCTTTATTTTCTTACAGAGCAGGTAACGGTTTGGAAGTATGAGCAGGCGGGCGTTTTGGAACGCTACCTTTTTTACTTACGCCGAATTTTATTTAATAGTTTTTAGTTTCATTTTACGAATTTCTGCCCGCTTGATTATACTTACTGTTGTAAGCTGTTTTTATTATACAAGATTACCAAATTCCTCATTGGGGAATAATGCCAACCAAAACATGAATTCGCATTTAGCCCGTTTTTACTCAATTTCGGGGTAATGAATTTTCTTAGAAAT
>JAUWSB010000150.1 GCA_030610255.1 Bacteroidota bacterium | reverse complement strand
TATAATAATATCGTTTTTTGAGAACACAGGTTCGTCCCAGGTTTCATCGTTGTTTTGTATGCTAATAGGCGGCAGTAAATCCAAAGCCATACAAACAGCTTTATAAGTGTTCAGCCGTCCATAACCCAAATATTTATTCCATCCGTTATTATAATTATACGATCCCACTTTGTCAGCAGTGGCATGAAGTATATCTCTTACATCTGTACTGGTCAGGTATGGATTAACGGAAAACATTAAAGCCACAGTAGCAGAAACCATTGCTGTAGAATAAGAATTACCCCAGCAGTTTTGAGTACAATATTCATTATCTAAAGTAATAATATCCACACCGGGAGCAGCTATTTCCAGTTCAGGTCCTATTTGTGACCAATTTGCATGATCATCGTCCTGATTTGTAGCACCAACAGCAATAACTTTTTCATAACGAGCGGGGTAGGAAACATAATCATAATTTTGTTCATGATCATTACCGGAAGCTGCAACAATAACTATATTATTGTTGTAAGCATTATCTATTGCGGCATTTATAGATTGTGAAAGGTTATAAGATACATGTATACCGAATGACAGATTAATAACTTTAGCACCCATATTGGTTGCATATTCAATTGCAATAGGTATATTGACTGAACTAACACCTACAAAAATACTACCATCATCATCATAAGTATAATCAAAAAGTTTTATCGGTAAGATTTTAACTCCACCTTTTCCTGTTTCAATATTTCCCCCTGCTATTCCTGCAATATCTAAACCATTGTTTGTTTTTGCAGCAATAATACTACTTACGGCAGTTCCATGCCAAATTGAAGAAATTGAAGAATAAGTATTTGGTCTGACATCATTATCTTCAGTTGTGTTATTATTTCCTCCACTAATATCATTGTTGTAAAAATCCCAACCCTTCCGGTCATCAATATAGTCATAAGGATCAGGTCCGTCTTCCCCGTCTCCGCTATTCGGATTAGTCCAATAGAACCACGTATCTTCTCCTGGGTTATGAAATACATTTGTAAAATTATCATATACAGGTCCAATATCTTCATGATCCCATTGTAAACCTGCATCAAGTACGGCAACAATTATATCTTCACTTCCCGTTGTTAAATCCCAAGCCCCGTATGCATCTCCAGTTCCGAAGACTTCAATTTTTTCCAAATACCATTGCTCATTAATTTCTTCATCGTTTGGTATAAAACCGTAAAGTTTAAAAAAGTAGTTTATTTCAAATTCTTCAACCAATTCATCATTGTAAATGGAATCACATAATGTAATAAAATCATTATTATCAGGCAATTTGTAATTTATATATCCTCCTATTGTTTCTCTAATATAGGTTAGATTATAATTTGTTTCAAAATTACCCTTTTCAGTTGCTGTAACAGTGTCATAAAAATTAACAGTAATTACTTCCTTATCCACTAAAGTGGTATCTTGCCCGAAAATGAAATAATAATTATTACCAATATGGTGTAACGTATAATTTCCTATTGTATAGGTTTCTGCATTTGCAAAACAAGTTAGAAAAAACAGAATTAAAAAGCTAAAAAATTGTATAAATTTTATTTTTTTCATTTTAAAAAAGTTTTTGGTTAATAAATTCATTTGATTAAAATTTAATCTTTGTTTATAACAAGATTTTATAATTGATTAATCACCAGGATTAATCAATTACATAAAATGAATTTATTCTTACAAAGATAAAATATTAGTTTGTAATTATAAAAAGAATACTTTGTTTTCTTTGTCATTATTGTTTCTTTTATTTTGGTTTTGTACATAAGGAAATTTTTCCCTCAATATTACAACATAAAAAGCCGTTTTCCTTCAAAATACACCTTGATTTCTTCTGTACAAAGTAGAAAACACACCTTGATTTCTTCTGTACAAAAAGAATTAAAAGGCTGAATTAAAGTAAGATAAGATATAATTTTAGAGTTTACTCTATGTATTAATTCTTAAACTATTACTAATCAGCAGGTTCGGGAAATAATATTACAGAATGTTTTTTTGCAGATGTAATAAAGCTAACTGTAATTCTTCAAATAATAATTTAATAAAAAAATGGGTTGCCAACCTTTTTTTCAGGTTGGTAACCCTGATAAATTAAATTTTTTAAAAAATTTAATTTGTGTAATTAAAATAAAATTCCGTTCTTTGCACTCCATTTTGAAAATAGGAATCTGAAAAACAAAAAGAAATGTCAAGAATTTGTGAAATTACAGGAAAGAAAGTGATTACAGGAAATAATGTTTCCCATTCTCATATAAAAACAAGGAGAAAATTTTATCCCAATCTTCAAACCAAAAAATTTTATATCCCTGAAGAAGATAAATGGATAACCCTGAAAGTTTCTGCTGCAGGATTAAGAAACATCAATAAAAAAGGTATTTTTGCATGCTTAAAAGAAGCTAGGGAAAAAGGATATCTTAAAGGATAAACATCACAAAAAAATAACAAAGCTGTTACTTCTTATCTGTAGCAGCTTTTTTTTTATCCTGAAATGTGTATATGTTTTCAAAATAAAAAAGGTTAACAATCGTTAAAAATTACCGGTAAAAAGGATTAGAAAGTTATTTTTGCAACTAAATGAAATGTTTTTCAAAAATATCTGTATTTCTATTATTTGTTTTATTTATTAATGAACTGTTTGCACAGGAACACGATAAAGATTTAATTCAAATTTCAGGGGTAGTAGTATCAGCCGACAGCATACAGCCTGTTCCGTTTACACATATAATTATCGTAAATGCCCGCAGAGGAACCATAAGTGATTATTACGGATATTTTTCATTTGTTGCCCAAAAAAATGATACCGTTCTTTTTTCCTCAGTAGGATATAAAAAAGGAATGTTTGTAATTCCGGATACAATTTCAAAAAACAGGTATTCTTTAATTCAGGTTCTGGTTTCGGATACAATAATGTTGGCTGAAACCGTTATTTATCCATGGCCCACAAAAGAACAATTTAAAGAAGCATTTATAAATCTTAAAGTGCCTGATGATGACCTTGCAATTGCAAGGAAAAACCTTGACCCGGAAGAAATGCGGCAAAGAGCTGAATATTACGGCATGGATGGAAGTATGAATTACAGAAATTATATTTATAATGAAACAAGTAAATTATATTATATAGGCCAAACACAACCTATTACAATTTTAAATCCTTTTGCCTGGGCACAGTTTATAAAAGCATGGCGGGAAGGAAAATTTAAAAGAAAGAAAAAAAACTAATATTAAGGAAGAAAATTTACTCCGTAAAAAATTGATTTTTAAATAATATCGTATCTGAAATATATGGCGGGTTTAAAAAATATTATTTTCTTGTTTTTATTCATTACTCTGAATGTTTTTGGGCAGGACAAGGCTGAAATATTTGGAAAGATCACCGAAGATAACAATAAACCTGTTGAACTTGTTAATATTTCAATTTTTGGATATTCCGGAGGTACAACTACAGGCAAAGATGGAAATTACAAAATATCAGTACCTGCCCGTAAGGAGCTGATTTTAATTGTTTCATTTGTTGGGTATGAAAGTCAACAGTTTAAAATTAACCTTGCTCCCGGTTCAAAAAAGGAACTTAATATATTTTTAAAAGTCTCAACTACTGAATTACCCGATTTTGAGGTTAAAGACAATTTCATTCGTACAACAAATCTTACCCGCATTGACCCCAAAATAGCTACTACCATCCCGACGATTTCGGGTGGCGTGGAAGACCTGATCAAAACCTTACCAGGTGTTTCATCAAGCACCGAGTTAAGTTCACAATATTCAGTGCGTGGTGGAAATTATGATGAAAATTTAGTTTATGTTAACGGAATTGAGATTTACCGTCCTTTTTTAATTCGTTCCGGTCAGCAGGAAGGACTTAGTTTTATTAACTCCGATCTTGTATCTTCTATTTTATTTTCAGCCGGAGGTTTTGAAGCAAAATACGGTGATAAGATGTCATCGGTTCTGGATATTCAATACAAAAAACCAACATCATTTGCCGGTTCGGTTTCTTTAAGTCTTTTAGGGGCTCAAGCTCACATTGAAGGAGCGACAGACAATCACAGGCTTTCATATTTGGTTGGATTCAGGCAAAAATCAAATCAGTATATTCTTAAAGGTCTTGAAACAAAAGGCGATTACAAACCTTCATTTACCGATATTCAGACTTTAATAAATTTTGATATAACTGAAAGGTGGGAAATTTCATTTCTCGGAAATTATGCCAGAAATTCATATAAATTAATTCCTCAAAGCCGTGAAACCGACTTTGGTACTATTCAGGAAGCATACAGATTAAAAATTTATTATGACGGTCAGGAAATTGATAGATTTGAAACCTTTCTCGGAGCTTTGTCAGCAACCTTTGTGCCTAAAAAAGATCTTAACATTAAATTTATCACTTCTGCTTATCAAACCTTTGAAAGCGAAACATTTGACATACAGGGGCAATACTGGCTCGGAAAACTTGAAACAGATTTCGGCAATGAAGAATTCGGAGATGTTATTGAAGCTCAGGGAGTCGGAACTTATCTAACACACGCACGAAATTATTTAGACGCTACGGTTTTTAATGTTGAACATAAAGGAATTTTATCAAAATCCAATAATTTTTTTCAATGGGGTATCAAGTATCAACATGAAATAATTCACGACAAGTTGAATGAATGGGAGCTGATAGATTCGGCCGGATTTACAATTCCCAATCCTCCCGGCTCGGTTGGAAATCCAAACCCTTCTCATCCTGATTTAGATTTATTTGGCCTTGTGAGAACCGATATAAATATTTCATCAAACAGATATACAGGTTTTATCCAAAACACCTGGGATTTTTTGGGTAAAAACAGAAGATTTTCTGTAACTGCCGGTATCAGGGGAAATTATTGGGACTTTAACAAACAATTCCTGCTAAGCCCAAGAGCAACAGTTTCGTACAAACCCAATTGGAAAAAAGACATTGTTTTGCGATTTTCAGCAGGATACTATTACCAACCGCCATTTTACCGCGAACTCAGGGATTTTGCCGGTAATATAAATTATGATATAAAAGCTCAGAAATCAATTCATTTTGTTGCAGGTGGCGACTGGAACTTTATGGCATGGTCAAGACCATTTAAGTTTGTTACGGAAGTTTATTATAAATATCTTAACGACCTGATCCCTTATGAAATTGATAATTTAAGAATAAGATATTATGCCCAAAATAATTCACATGGTTATGCAGTAGGTATAGATATGAGAGTTAACGGTGAATTTGTTAAAGGTATAGAATCATGGGCAAGTCTTTCAATAATGCAAACAATGGAAGATATCGAAGACGATTTTTATTATGATTATTATAATGCTGAGGGTGAGCTGATAATTCCCGGATATACTTTTGATGTTGTTGCTGTTGACAGCATAAGACAAGAGCCGGGTTATATCCCACGACCAACAGATCAGCGGGTAAATTTTAGTTTGTTCTTTCAGGATTTTCTCCCTAAATTTCCAACTTATAAAATGTATCTTAAATTGATATTCGGAAGTAGTTTGCCTTTTGGTCCGCCAAATTCCGAAAAATATAAACACACTTTAAGAATTCCTCCTTACAGGAGGGTTGATATTGGTTTTTCAAAACAAGTAATTGGAGAAAAAACTCAGTTTTCACCTAAAAATCCTTTACGGTATCTGAAATCACTTTGGGTAAGTTTAGAAGTTTTTAACCTTCTTCAGGTTAGTAATACAATTTCTTATTTATGGGTGAAAGATGTAAATAATCGCATGTATGCTATTCCGAATTATCTAACCCCGCGTCAGTTGAATGTCAGATTGTTGGTTGCATTTTAAGATGAAGTTTTGTCCATGCCTAAAGAGTCCGTCTATAAAGTCCGAAAGTTTAAACCTGCCCGTCCGTTCAGGCGGGTAAATTACAATGTTCAAAAATTCAATGACCAAAACAGTTTCGGTCATCCATACGGACAAGTTTTGATCATTTATATTTTGAATTTATCCATACGGACAAGTTTTGTTATTTGTTTTTTGTTATTTGGTCCCGATAGCTATCGGGATTAATTCAAAATTGTTTAACTTTATGGACAGG
>JAUWSB010000190.1 GCA_030610255.1 Bacteroidota bacterium | reverse complement strand
GTATCAGTTATCTCTGCATATAATCAATGATCGGTAATCAGTATTAGAAATTAGTTTTACGGATTACGATTTAAGAATTTAACCAAAACACGTAAACACTCAAACGCTTTAACAAAGGATAATGAATATAGAATAATGAATGTAGAATGTAGAATAAAATAATAATTGAATGACAATTGAATTACAATTGAATTACAACTGAATTACAATTGAATGACTACTGAATGACCCCGTGAAATATACCGATAAATCGAATTTCACCCATACGGATTTACTTCGTTTCACAGGGTAAACCATCGAATGACAACTAATAATAAGTTTAAATTTAGGGACGAACTATAAATATTTAAAAGAAGTAATAAACCCCAAGCAGCAGTCTTAAATTGCAGATGTCTTTATAATTATGAACAACTCCTTCAACATCAGTTGTTCCATAAGCAGCAACAGTGTATTCAACCTCACCGGCAAATCTCATTTTACCTGAATTAAAAATAATTCTTGGAGAAACTCTGTAAACATAAGCTATATTTGCTCCTCTGCTGTAATAAGGTCCTGCAACATTCCCATCTGCTCCAAGATTTTTTGTATATCCTGCAAAAAGTCCTCCCTGTATTTTTTTTCCGTTTGTATGGATGTCAGCCCAGAATGAAAGTGTGTTTACAGTTGTATAATCTACAAAAATTTTATTAATATCTGTAATACTATGAACAACATAGCCACCAAGCATTGTAAGACTGTATGGACTTTGACCGTAAACTCCTTCAAATTTCAGAGTTATTGGTTGTAGTTTATATTTCAGAAAAGCCATACCTGAAAAACCACTGACTTTTTCGTCGGTTTTATACAAGCTATCGGTTTCTAATCTTGGAGTTAGCATTTTATAATCACCTCCAACACCTGTAAGTAATTCATTTCCATTGTCAAATTTTGTTGCATATTGCAGTGTAATATTCATCTCAGGAAGAACGGAGTTTCTCAAATATTTTGAACTTGGTCCGTCGGGTCCGGTACTTGTAAAATCTCTTTGTGACAGTGCAGATAATTGAATTTTAAAATTGTTGAAATTTTGTGTTAATCGTATTTGTGGATTTCGTGAGAAAGGTTGAAAAGGTGCTCCTGTGTTGAATGAAACCGTTCCTGGATAACATCCAGTGATAAACATCGGATGCCAGTATTGACCAACCAGAAGTTCGGTATTTGTCCATGATAATTTTGCAAATGCATGACGAAGCCGAAATCCATTAACATCAGCATTTGAAGTTCCGAACAATTCAGCTTCAATATAATCAGAGGTTTTTGCTCCAAATGCATCAGGTCCTGTAATATTTCCCTTTAAACGTGTTTGAATTGATAATATATTAAATTTAGATTTGGCATTAACATCTTTTCCGTTAATATCGAATTTTTCATTTTGTGGATAAAGACAAAAATGTCCTTCTCTGACATCAACTGTTTGTCTGGAATCCCAGAAAATATCAGACTTTACAAACCCCGAAAATTTAATTCCGAAATTTTTATTGTCCTGTGCTACTAAGATTATTGGAAAAATTAGCACAAAAAGAATAAGTAAATGTTTTTTCATAATTATTGATTTTTAAAAATTTTGGCAAATATAAAATACATTTCCGAAAAAATGAGATAAGAAAGCTAAATTTTATTTTTTAGCTTATTACAGTTATATTTTCTTCCTGTAGAAGTGGTTTCCTTTTGTATTTAAGCATAAGTTGTGCAATGGTAATTACATCTTTCTGACAGTATTTTACAATACGTTGCAGGTCTTTTTCCTCCCAATAAACTCGTGCAACATCACTGCCCTTAATATCATCTTTTGGGGTTGGAATATTAAAAACGGTAGCCAGTAGCTCTAAAGATGTATAGTGTTTATAATCACCGAATTTCCATAATTCCATTGTGTCAAGGTGAGGTATTTCCCAGGGTTTCTTGCCTGACATATTCAGCAAATCGGGTAGTTTGATTTCATTTATTAACATTCTTCTTGAAAGATATGGGAAATCAAACTCTTTGCCATTATGAGCACATAATAAATACTTTCTGGTGTTATAGTAAGTGTTTAGAAGTTCCGCAAATTCATTTAATATGTTTTTTTCATCATCACCGTAAAATGATTTTATACGAAATTCTTCATTTCTAAAAAACCCGGCTGATATACAAATAATTTTACCGAACTCGGAATATATACCTGCACGGCTGTAAAGAATATCAGGAGTGTCATTTTCTTCCCTTTTTAAAAATTCAGTTTTTTTATCCCATAACATTTTAAAATTATCAGGCATTTCGCTATAATCCGGGTATTCGGGAACAGTTTCAATATCAATGAAAAGAATATTTTCAATATTTATCTGGTTTAACATAATGGTTGGTTTTAAATTTATTTCAGTAAAAATACAAGATTTATAAATAAAAACAATAAATTTATAGGCAATAATAAAAAATGATTATAAAAATATGTCATTAACTTTGAAGCTTGAACCTTGAACAGAAACTTAGCGTAGCGAAGCTACAAACAAATTAGCTTAAGTGATAATCAAAAAACCAATACTATGAATTTAAAACATCCCACATACCTGATAATAAGTTTATTAATCATAATAATTACTTCATGTAAAAAAGCAGTTAATTCCGACCCTCAGATTGTTATAATTTCTCCAACGGAAAATCAACAATTTAATGTTTTGGATACTATACAGGTTAAGTGTATTGTTTGTGATGATAATGGAATAGAAAATATTAAAACGGTTCTTGTTAATGAAAGTCTGATACCTGTGTTAAACCCGGTTAATTATTATCCGCAAACCGAAAACAAAAATATTGATTTGGAAATTCTTTATCCTCTTGATGATATTCATCTTGAAAGCGGTAAGTACTTTATTTTAGTAAGGGCTTTTGATGGAACAAACTTTAAGAATAAATATGTAAGTATAAACCTTGATGAAGTGCCAAAAGAACTTGAAAAGTTAATTGTTTTGACAAAACCCGATAATTTTACTACAAATGTGTTTTCTGTTAATCCTGTTTTTGAGATTGAAGAAATGTTTGTAATTGATGGGAATTATATTTCTTCGGATATAAGTTCAAAATACCGGCAAATATATTTTACTGGAGATATTCCCTGTAAATTATTTGTTTTTGATTTAGAGGAAAATGAATTGGATTGGTCGGTTGATGCATCTATGCCTTATCCTGTTTTTTCAAATGTGTATTATAATGATGGAACGGTTTATACTTCCTCAGAAAATGCAAATATCACAGGGTACAATAATGTGGGCACAGTAAATTTATCAACTGAGTTTAATACCGATAGTTTACCAACTAAACTTTTAATACATGGAGAATTTATTTTATCGGATTTAAAATTACGAACAGGGCCACAAAGATTAATTGCTACTTATTATCTTGTAAGCGGGGTAAAAAAGCAGCAAATTATTACAAATTTTAAAGTAATTGATTTTTATTTGGTTGATGAGAATAATATAATTGTTTTTGCAGTGCAGAATAATACCGGAAAAATTTTTATTTACAATGTAACTGAAAATTATATCTCTGAGCCTATTCATATATTTAATGATGAGATAATATCAACAGCTATAACTAATAAAAGTAATTTTTTGGTCGGGACAAATAATACTATTTGGTTGTTTAATTCAAGTAATTCCTCGACAACATCTGTTGTTGAAGGCATCACCGCATCCCAGCTTGAATATGATGAACTGAATGAAGTAATTTTTGCAACAGAGTTGAATAATATTAATTTTTTTCAATATCCTTCAGGTAATCTGATAAAATGCGTTAACACCCAGGATACAATTTTAAACATTCATTTGTTATACAATAAATGAGTCCAGTATAAAAAGAGATAAAATGGTTCACGCAAAGCTCGCTGAAGAATCGCAAAACACGCAAAGTATTGAGTATAAATATATCTATTTTGCGGTCTTTGCCTGCCCGAATATGTCGTTCAGGCGGGTATTAAAACTTTCCTGTCTTTGCGTGAAATAAGTTTTTTGACCAAACTCATGAATAAATGAAGTTGCAAAAGGAACATTTAAATATGCCTTTAAAATTAATTCAAACCGGTGATGGTTCGTTTACCTTATTTGTTCCCGAATTGAATGAGCATTATCATTCAACTTTCGGGGCTGTTAATGAATCCAGGCATATTTTTATTAATGCCGGCTTTAATTATTTCAAGAATATTACAGAATAAATTAATATTCTTGAGCTTGGCTTCGGAACCGGATTAAATGCTTTTCTTACTTTATTTGAGGCAAGAAAAAACAAGCAAAAAGTCAATTATACAGCAATTGAACCTGATCCTATTGACAAAGAAATTTTTTCCAGACTAAATTATTTTGATTTTATAAAAGATAAAAATGCTGAAAAAATATTTTTAAGATTACACCAAAACGACTG
>JAUWSB010000232.1 GCA_030610255.1 Bacteroidota bacterium | reverse complement strand
TTAATTACTCCAAAAGGTACAACACCGATTGCTTATGCATTAGAACAGGCAGGTAATGATTTTACACCCTGTGATAACTGCAGGAATATTATCGTATTGATAACTGACGGAATTGAAGAATGTGGTGGTGATCCATGTGCTGTTTCCGAGGAATTACAAAAGGATGGACTTATATTAAAACCATTTATTATTGGTATTGGCAGGGACTTTAGTGATGTTTTTAACTGTGTTGGAAATTATTTTGACGCATCAAGCGAAAAACAATTCAGTAAATCTTTGGATATTATAATTAATAAGGCACTTAATTCAACTACAACCCAGGTTAACCTTCTTGATGAGTATGGGAAACCAACCGAAACAAATGTTAATATGACTTTTTATGATAATTTCTCAGGTGTTATCAAATATAATTTTATTCATACATTAAATAATAAAGGTCTTCCTGATACTCTGATGATTGATCCATTACTGACTTATGATGTTGTGGTTCATACAATTCCGCCGGTTAAAGCTGATAGCATTAAACTTACAAGCGGAAAACATACAATAATTCCTGTAAATGCTCCCCAGGGTTACTTGAATCTGAAAATTGGCAGTCATTCAAATATTGTGAAGGATTTACAAGGCATTATAAGAAAAGTCGGAGAAGCTGAAACAATTAATGTTCAAAGCTTTGGACAAAAAGAAAAGTATCTGACAGGAATTTATGATATTGAAGTTTTATGTTTGCCAAGAATATATATTGACAGTGTAACTATAAAACAAAGTCATACAACTACAATTGAAATCCCAATGCCGGGAATTGCAGTAATTAAAAAAACAACCTATGGTTATGGAAGTCTTTATCTTGAAAATAATAACAAACTTGAATGGATTTACAATTTCAGGGATAATAACCCATATCAGGAAACATTGATTTTACAACCGGGAATATACAGAGTGGTTTTTAGATCAAGATATTCCAATAAATCGTTTTTTACTATTGAAAAATCATTCAGTATTCAATCAGGAAAATCAATTAACGTTAAACTATTTTAATAATTGAAAACAGATTTTGATATAATAATGAAAAGATACACCTACACTGATCTGAAAGATACCAGATCTGGTTTTGGTGAGGCCTTGCTTGAATTAGGCGAAAAAAACCCTGACATTGTTGCTCTTAATGCCGATTTAACAGGATCACTTAAAATGAATTATTTTGCTGAGAGATTTCCGGAAAGATTTTTCCAGGTGGGAATTGCCGAAGCAAATATGATGGGCATAGCAGCAGGTTTAACAATCGGAGGGAAAATTCCTTTTACAGGAACTTTTGCAAATTTTTCAACTGCCAGGGTTTTTGACCAGATTCGTCAGTCAATTGCTTATTCCAATAAGAATGTAAAAATTTGTGCCTCGCATTCAGGACTTACTTTAGGTGAGGATGGAGCTACTCACCAATCATTGGAAGATATTGGCTTGATGAAGATGTTGCCTAATATGACCGTGATAAATACCTGTGATTTTAACCAAACAAAAGCTGCAACCTTTGCAATTGCCGATCATACAGGACCGGTTTACCTTAGGTTTGGTCGTCCTAAAGTTCCGAATTTTACACATTTTGACAAAAAATTTGAAATCGGAAAAGGCGTGATATTAACCCAAGGAGAGGATGTTACAATTTTTGCAACAGGTCATTTGGTTTGGAAAGCTTTGGAAGCCGGAAAAATTTTAGCTGAAAAAGGTATCTGGGTGGAAATCATTAATATTCACACTATAAAACCTTTAGACGATATTACTATTTTAAAATCCGTTGCTAAAACAAAATGCGTCGTTACTGCAGAAGAACACCAGATGAATGGTGGGCTGGGTGATAGTATTGCTCAATTGTTAGTACGAAAATTTCCTGTTCCTATGGAAATGGTAGCTGTAAATGATGAGTTTGGTGAAAGTGGCAAACCGGAAGAACTTTTAGTAAAATACGGATTAGATACTCAAAACATTGTTGAAGCCGTTAAAAAAGTGCTGTCAAGAAGATAATTAGAGTCTGTCTATAAAGTCAAAGATTTACATAAAATGAAGCACCAAATAACAAATAACAAATAACAAAACTTGTCCGTCTGGATAAATTCCAAATATCAATGATCAAAACTTGTCCGTCCATGCGGATTCCTTTCAGTCATATGAAGCAAAGCAAATCCGTATGGATGGATGACCGAAACTGTTTTGGTCATTGTATTTTTGAATCCCGAAAACTTTCGGGATAATTTATTTGAATTTTGGTGCTTGTTATTTGTGATTTTTAATATTTACCCGCTTGAACGAACGGGCAGGTTTAAACTTTTGGACTTTATAGACGGACTCTAATTAGCTTGAATTAAGAAACTCTTTCCTAAATCTTTATATACTTTATAATTAAAATATTGTCTGTTTCAATGCGAATATTTTTAATCGGATATATGTGTAGCGGTAAATCCACGGTTGGAAAACGTTTGGCAAAACGATTGAATTATGATTTTATTGATTTGGATGATTTTTTTGAAGAAAATTTCCATATTAGTATTGAAGCTTTTTTTGAAAAATATGATGAAGAAACCTTTC
>JAUWSB010000072.1 GCA_030610255.1 Bacteroidota bacterium | reverse complement strand
TTAAGATAATCAGCTTTCGACACACCACAAAACGAAAAATCAAGCTCATAAGCACTTGATTTGATAAGCAGGGTTAGCTTGTCTTTATTTTTAGATAAGTTCACAAAAACTTAATTGAAATTTTATTGACAAACACATCAATCAAACAGCTTCCTCTGTTCTGAATATTTTATTTTCCCAAGATGTTTATAAGCCATTTCTGTAGCTTCTCTTCCTCTTGGAGTTCTCATCAAATATCCTTCCTGGATCAAAAAGGGTTCATATACTTCTTCAATAGTACCTGCCTCTTCTGCTACGGCAGTTGCAATAGTTGTAATTCCAACAGGTCCGCCCTTAAACTTGTCAATAATGGTTGAAAGAATCTTGTTATCCATTTCATCAAGACCGTTTTTGTCAACATTAAGAGCTGAAAGGGCAATTTGGGAAATATCAATATCAATATTACCATCTCCTTTTATTTGGGCAAAATCTCTTACTCTCCTTAAAAGTAAATTGGCAATTCTTGGTGTTCCCCTGCTACGTCTGGCAATTTCATCAGCAGCATCATCGCCGATAAGAACTCTTAAGATTTTTGCAGAACGATGGATAATTTTTTTCAGAATATCAGCTTCGTAATATGATAAACGTAAATTTATTCCGAAACGCGACCTGAGAGGAGCAGTTAATAATCCAGAGCGTGTAGTAGCACCTATAAGAGTAAACGGGCTTAAATTTATTTGTACACTTCTGGCATTCGGACCGGTTTCAATCATAATATCAATCTTATAGTCTTCCATGGCAGAATATAAATATTCTTCAACAACAGGGCTTAACCTGTGAATCTCATCAATAAAAAGAACATCATTTTCTTCAAGATTTGTAAGCAAGCCTGCAAGGTCGCCCGGTTTATCAAGCACCGGACCTGAAGATACCCTGATATTAACTTCCAACTCATTAGCAATTATATACGAAAGAGTTGTTTTACCCAATCCAGGAGGTCCATGCAACAATATATGATCCAGTGCTTCGCCTCTCTGTTTTGTAGCTTCTACAAATATTTTCAGGTTTTCAACAACTTTTAGCTGACCGAAGAAGCCACTAAAGTCGGATGGTCGTAAAACCTTTTCAATTTCTTTTTCTGCCTGACTTAAATGTTTTCCGCTTGGATCAATATTTTCGTTCATCTTACGTTTTTTATTAAAATCTTCTAAACAAAGGTAGTAAAATACAAAGTAACTGATAAAATTATTAATTATAAAAAATATTTATTTTGTTTCTAATTTTTTTTATTACTTTAGCTATGTTAAAAGTGCTTCATAAAACTCATTAAAAATGAAAGAAATAGTTGTTGCTATTGATTTTTCAAAAGGTTCTATACATGCTCTTGAATATGCTATAAACATTGCAAAAAAGATCAATGCAAATATCAGCATGGTTTGGGTAAATAATTTTATTACCCAAGAAACCGTTTTTTCACCTATACCTATTGGAAACCAAAACCGTATTGAAGTTAAAAAGCACTTTGAAAATCTGTTAAAAAAATATAAGAAAAAATTAATGCCCGGAAAATTAAAATATAAACTAAGAAAAGGCAAGGTTTATCACGAAATTGCCAATCAGGTAAAACAAGATGATGCTTATTTGATTATAGCAGGCACACATGGTGTTTCGGGATTTGAAAAATACTGGATAGGAAGTAATGCTTATAGAATTGTCACTTATGCTCCGTGTCCGGTAATTACTTTAAGAAACGAATTTAAGTTTTATGATTCAATTAAAAAAATCTTATTCCCTATTGATAACACACTTGAATCAAAACAAAAATTTCCTTTTACTGCTGACCTCGCAAGTTATTTTGATGCCGAAATACATGTTTTACTTCTTTATTCAACATCATTAAAATCAGTTCAACGTAAAATCGATAGTTCTGCAATGCAGGCTATTAAGTATTTTGAAGACAAAAAATTAAAATATGTTCTGAAAAGAAAAAAAACAGATAATATTACAAAAACGGCATTAGATTATGCTGAAAAACAAAATATTGATTTAATAGCAATTATGACAGAACAGGAATCAACCACTGCAAATATTTTTCTTGGTCCTTCAGCAGAAAAAATGGTCAGTCATTCACCAATTCCGATTCTAAACCTTCGTGCTCAAAAAATTATAAGTAATTAAAAAGATATTACAAGATGAAACCAATAAATATTTTATTCATAATTTTTTTTACGAATATTATATTTTTTTCCATGGCACAAAATAATGTTGCCGGAAAAATAGAAATAATTCAGGACGTAAGAATAGATACTTTGATTCAAAAGCATATCTCAATTAATGAATACCTTATTACAAAAGAAAATCATAATGGAATTAAAGGTTATCGTATTCAGATATTTTTTGACTCAGGCAATAATTCTAAAAGTAATGCAACTGAGATCATGGAAGCTTTTTCTAAAAGGTATCACAATATTGAAACTTATATTTCGTTCAGAGAACCATATTACAGAGTGAGAGTAGGCGATTTCAGAACTAAATTAGAAGCGGAAGGATTTCTGAAAAAAATAATTTTCAGGTATCCTAATGCATGGATCATTAAAGACGATATTAATTTCCCAAAATTATATTAACTTTGCAAAAATTTAAATTTCTAAGCTATGAAAAAAATTCTCGTTGCAATTGATTTTTCTGATTGTTCAATCAATGCATTGGAACATGCCATTACAATTGCTGATAAAGCAAAAGCTGACATCTTAATGGTTTGGACTAAAAAACCCGACAATACAAAAGACATTTTTTCAATTGATCCTGAAAATCTGTTAGAAGAAGTTAATAAACGATTTGAAGAACTAATTAAGAAGTATAAGATTGGATTTAAGAATGGAAAACTGGAATACAAAATCAGAAAAGGAAAAATTTATAAAGAAATCGTTAAAGAAGCAGAAGAAAGCGGTGCTTTTATGATAGCTGCAGGAACACACGGAGCTTCGGGTTTTGAGAAATTTTGGGCAGGGAGTAACGCCAACAAAATAGTTTCAGCATCTAAACTACCGGTTATTACAATCAGGGGAGGCATAGATATTGACCGTAAACTAAGTAAAATTGTCATGCCTATTGACAGTAGTCTGGAAACCCGCCAAAAAGTATCATTTACTTCCATACTTGCAAAATTATTTAATGCCGAAATCTACGTACTTGCTGTTTATACAACTAATGTAAAAGCCGTACAAACCAGAGTGGATCGCTATGCTAATCAAATTATTGAACACCTTGAAGAAGAAGAAATTAAATATCATTTGGATAGTATTCGTACCGATAATCTTACAAATGCCACTATACAATATGCCGAAAAAATTGATGCAAACTTAATTTCAATAATGACAGAACAGGAAAAAACCACTTCTAATCTTTGGTTAGGACCTTATGCTGCGCAAATGGTCAATCATTCACCAATTCCTGTATTAAGCATTCATTCAAAGCAAATGTCTATTTCTTTATCACGATAAATTTAGTGACTATATAAACATAAAACCCTCAATAAATCAGAAATATTGAGGGTTTTATTTTTTGTTCTGTCTTTAATTCCTATTCATGGCATTCAAATCTTCAAAAGCAATTATTAATCTTTCAACAACAGAAATTTCTCCTTCACGCAACCATTTCCTTGGGTCGTAATATTTTTTATTCGGTTTATCTTCGCCATCAGGATTACCAATTTGTCCCTGCAGATAATCTTTATATTCTGAATAATATTTTTTAACACCTTCCCAGAAAGCCCACTGGGTATCGGTATCAATATTCATTTTTACTACACCATAAGAAATTGCTTCCCTGATTTTTTCCTGTGAAGAACCTGAACCACCATGAAAAACAAAATTTACCGGATTTGGACCGGTATTGAATTTTTCCTGTATGTATTTTTGTGAATTACGAAGAATAATGGGTTCTAATTTTACATTACCAGGTTTATAAACACCATGGACATTTCCAAAAGCCGCAGCTATAGTAAACTTATTACTGATATTGCTTAATTGTTCATAAGCATAAGCAACTTCTTCGGGTTGAGTGTATAGTCTTGAACTGTCAATATCTGTATGGTCAATACCATCTTCTTCACCGCCTGTAATACCCAATTCAATTTCAAGGGTCATATCAATTTTGCTCATTCGCTCAAGATACTTTTTACAGATTTCAATATTTTCTTCTATAGGTTCTTCGGATAAATCCAGCATGTGAGAACTGTAAAGAGGTTTACCATATTTTTTAAAATGTTTTTCTCCAATATTTAGTAAACCATCAATCCACGGTAATAATTTTTTTGCTGCATGGTCAGTATGAATCATTACAGGAACACCATATAATTCCGCAATCTCGTGAATATGCTGAGCACCCGATACAGCACCGGTAATAGCTGCTTTCTGTTCATCATTTGATAAAGATTTTCCTGCATAAAAAACAGCACCACCACTTGAAAACTGTATTATCACAGGAGAATTCACAACTTTTGCAGCCTCTAAAACAGCATTAATTGAGTCTGTTCCAACTACATTTACGGCAGGTAATGCAAAATTGTTTTCCTTTGCTATTCTAAAAATTTCCTGAACACCATTCCCGGTAACAACTCCGGGAGCAACTTTATTTAATACTTTTTCTGACATAATATTATATTTTAAAACTCAATAATAATAATAATTTTCAAAATTAATTATTTTTTATCAATATCATTGTTCATAAATGAATTATTACATTTGCATAAAAATTTATTACATTCAAAAACGGCCCCGTAGCTCAACTGGACAGAGCATCTGACTTCGGATCAGAGGGTTGAGGGTTCGAGTCCTTCCGGGGTCGCCATTTAGTGTCTGTCTATGAACTAAATATTTTTTTGATTTCAGAAATTACTTGTAGTTTGAAAAAAATATTATATTTACAGTTCAAAAAATTGCCCGAATTAAGATAATTGATTATTTTACAAGGAAATATATTATCATTTAATGAATAGGCAAAAGTGTGATAAAATTATAGAATGATTAAAAAAGTTCTTATAGCCAACAGGGGTGAGATAGCAGTCAGGGTAATGAGATCATGCAGGGAGCTCGGCATTAAAACCGTTGCTGTTTTTTCTGAAGCTGATCGTACTTCTATGCATGTCAGATATGCTGATGAAGCATATTATATAGGTCCTTCGCCTTCCAACGAAAGCTACTTAGTTATCGACAAAATTTTACAGATAGCAAAAAAATCCAAAGCTGATGCAATTCATCCGGGTTATGGTTTTTTATCAGAAAATGCCGAATTTTCTGACAGGTGTAAGGATGAAGGAATTATTTTTATCGGTCCTTCGGCATTTGCCATTAATACAATGGGCGATAAAATTACCGCCCGCAAAACAATGATCAAGGCAGATATACCTGTTATTCCGGGTACAACCGAAAAAATAAAAGATATTAAATCAGCCGAAAAAATAATAACTGATATTGGATTACCTGTTATGATCAAAGCTTCTGCAGGTGGCGGAGGCAAAGGTATGAGGTTGGTTAGAAAAATTTCCGATGTTTCAAGCGCAATCAGAGCAGCAAAATCCGAAGCTAAAGTTTCATTCGGTGATGATTCGGTTTACATTGAAAAATATATTGATTCACCACACCATATTGAATTTCAGATTTTAGCCGACAGATATGGAAATGTCATCCATCTTTTTGAGCGTGAATGTTCCGTTCAACGACGCCATCAGAAAGTAATTGAAGAAACACCTTCTCCACTGATGAATGAAAATATCAGGAATGAAATGGGTAATCATGCAGTTGCTGCTGCTAAAGCAGTTAATTATGAGGGAGCAGGAACTATCGAATTTATTGTTGATGATGACCTGAATTATTATTTCCTTGAAATGAACACACGCCTTCAGGTTGAACATCCTATAACCGAGCGTGTTGTTGGTATTGACCTTGTAAAAGATCAAATTAACATTGCTAACGGAGAAAAACTGAGATACAAACAAAATGATTTAAAACAGAACGGGCATTCCATAGAATGCCGTATTTATGCCGAAGATCCTGATAAAGATTTTATGCCGAATCCGGGAAAAATCAAACATATAACCGAACCATTCGGACTTGGAGTACGTATTGACGGATATGTTTACGAAGGATATGAAATCCCGATGTATTACGACCCCTTGATTTCAAAATTGATAGTCTGGGCTAAAACAAGAGAAGAAGCAATCGCAAGATTAAAAAGAGCTTTGTATAATTATAAAATTACAGGTGTTAAAACAACTATAAAATTTCTTGAGAGAATCCTGGATTGTCCTGATTTTGTATCGGGTAAATATAATACTCATTTTATTGAAGAAAACCGCAATTTTCTTATATCAAAGAAAAAAAGTGTCGGTAAGTTTCAGGATATTGCAATTATTACAGCATTTATTGATTATATCACAAAAATTGAAAAACTGCAGCCCGAAAAATCATCGCATAAACTCTGCAATAACTGGAAGGATTTTGGAAGGAAAAAAGGCGTACTTAGACTATAATTAATATTAGGTATATTTTAACACAAAAAGGTACCATGTTCAAGGTTTATCACAGGATTACAACTTTGAACCTTGAACTTTGAACTAAAAAACACACACATGTCATTTGAAGTTAATTTAAACGATAGAACAGCAAATGTTGAGTTACTGAACAGGGAAGGAAATAAAGTTAAAATTGCTATTGACGGTAAAAAATACGATGTGGATATTGTAATGGTTGAAAACGGTGTTTATTCTATTATTCACAATGGAATATCATATAATATTGAACTTATTGAAAATAATTCAAGTAAGAAATACATAGTAAACACATTATATGAATCTTTTGATGTTGAAATTGTTGATGCTGAAAGCAAATATCTGAAAAATAGAAAAAAAGATGATTCAGGCGAAAAAAACACAATTTCCTCACCAATGCCCGGCAAGGTGGTAAAAATCCTTGTTAAAGTTGGCGATAAAGTAAAAGCCGGCGAAACCGTTATTATTGTTTCTGCAATGAAAATGGAAAGTGAATATAAAGTTAAAAAAAACAGGTTGATAAAAGATATTTTAGTAAAGGAAGGCGATATAGTTGACGGACATCAACCATTAATAATAATTGAATAAGAATACTTGACAAAAAACCAAAACTAAAAAAGATGTCATCTTTAGAAGAAAAATTCAAACAATTTGAGTTAAAAAATAAAATTGCTGAACTTGGAGGCGGTAAGGAAAGAATTGACAGGCAACATAAAGCAGGCAGATTAACAGCACGAGAAAGAATAGATATTTTGCTTGAACCGGAAACTTTTGTTGAACTTGATAAACTTGTTACGCACAGGGCTACCGATTTCGGAATGGATAAAAATAAAATATTAGGCGACGGTGTAGTTACAGGATACGGAAAGATTGACGGTAGATTAGTATATGTTTTTGCACAGGATTTTACGGTATTTGGTGGAACACTTAGCCGTGCCAACTCCGACAAAGTAGTAAAAATAATGGACTTAGCAATGAAAATGGGTGCTCCGGTTATCGGCTTGAATGATTCAGGTGGCGCACGGATACAGGAAGGCGTTGAAAGCTTAGCCGGGTATGCCGATATATTTTACCTCAATACTATGGCGTCAGGTGTAATTCCGCAAATCTCGGCAATTTTAGGACCCTGCGCCGGCGGTGCAGTTTACTCCCCTGCTATTACCGATTTCATATTAATGGTAAAACAGTCAAGTTATATGTTCGTTACCGGTCCCGATGTAATTAAAACCGTTACCCATGAGGAAGTTACAAAAGAAGACCTCGGAGGTGCCATGACCCATAATTCAAAAAGTGGCGTAGCCCATTTTACTGCCGAAAATGACGAACAAGCCATGATGATGATACGCGAATTATTGAGTTTTATTCCATCAAACAACATGGAAGATCCACCTGTTAAACATTGTACCGACGATATTAAAAGAGAAGATGAAAAACTGCAAACTATAGTTCCTGTTGATCCCAACAAACCTTATGATATGAAAGAGATCATCACAACAGTTGTTGATGATTCTAATTTCTTTGAAGTTCAGCCACATTTTGCTCAAAATATTATTGTAGGTTTTGCACGATTAGGCGGAAGGTCCGTTGGAATAGTTGCAAACCAACCGGCTAATCTTGCAGGTGTGCTTGATATAAATTCTTCAATTAAGGGTGCAAGATTTGTTAGATTTTGTGACGCATTCAATATCCCTATTATAACTTTTGAAGATGTTCCGGGTTTCTTACCCGGTACTGCTCAGGAATTTGGCGGGATAATCAAACATGGTGCAAAACTGTTGTTTGCTTTTTGCGAAGCAACTGTGCCTAAAATAACTTTAATCACACGTAAGGCATATGGAGGTGCCTACGACGTGATGTCAAGTAAACATATTGGTGCTGATGTGAACTTTGCATATCCAACTGCTGAAATTGCAGTAATGGGATCTGAAGGAGCTGTAAATATAATCTTTAGAAATGCTTTATCGGATAAAGACAAGAAAAAAGCTGTTGATGATTATAGAAATACTTTTGCAAATCCTTATAAAGCTGCTGAACTCGGATATATTGATGAAATCATTTATCCTAAACAAACACGATATAAACTGATACAAGCATTGGAAATGACACGGAACAAAAGCAAATCCAATCCACCCAAGAAACATGGGAATATTCCACTTTAGAAAGTTCTTAAATTCTAATTGAATTGAAATATAAAAGCTGGTAAGCGATTTGAAACCGCTTACCAGCTATATCGACACGGAATTCCATCCCGAAACATCAGGATGAGAGAAATGGAATACTTAAATAAAAAAATAAAAAAAATATTATTTTAGCATTAAATTAAAAAAACATTATCTTTGCACCCCTATTTAATAAATTTATTATCAAACTATTAAAATATAAAAGATATGACAAAAGCAGAAATTGTAGCAGAAATCGCTAACAAAACAGGAATTGAAAAAGTTGCTGTTCAGTCAACAGTTGAAACTTTTATGGAAACTGTAAAAAAATCCATGATCAATGGTGAAAATGTTTATTTAAGAGGCTTTGGTAGTTTTATCATAAAAAGAAGAGCTGAAAAAACAGGAAGAAACATTTCAAAAAACACTACTATTATTATTCCTGCTCATAATATTCCTTCTTTTAAACCTGCTAAATCATTTGTTAACGAAGTTAAATCTAACGTAAAGTAGTACTAATTTGTTTATCTGAGTTATGCCTAGCGGGAAAAAGAGAAAACGACACAAGATGTCAACACATAAGCGTAAAAAACGCTTAAGAAAAAACAGACATAAAAAGAAATAAAAATTAATTTTTAATTTACAACATTATCACATAATGTGTTAAGACATTATGTGATAATGTTTTATTCCTTACAAATTATATATTTCTTCCCTGTTTATCTAATCACCACTGAGTTGATCAGTGTTCATATATTTATCTAAAACATTTTATTGTGGATAAGGAATTAATAATAAATTCAAGTTCTGCGGAAATTGATATAGCTCTGTTAGAGGATAAATTCCTTGTTGAATTACACAAAGAGAAAAATAATAATAACTATTCTGTAGGTGATGTTTACCTGGGAAGAGTGAAAAAAATCATACCAGGGCTTAACGCCTCTTTTGTAAATATTGGTTATGAAAAAGATGCATTTTTACATTATTTTGACCTTGGACCACAGATAAAATCTTTATACAAATTTATCAATATTGTACAATCATCAGGATCCGGACAATTTTCACTTGAAAAATTCAAACTTGAAAGTAATATTGAGAAAACCGGGAAAATTTCCCAGGTTCTAAGCACTAATCAGCAAATTTTAGTCCAAATAGCCAAGGAACCAATTTCAACAAAAGGACCAAGAATCTCCTCCGAATTATCTTTTGCAGGAAGATTTCTTGTACTCGTTCCGTTTTCTAACAGAATTTCTATCTCACAAAAAATCAAAAGTATTGAGGAAAGAAATCGTTTAAAAAGACTCATTAGAAGTATCAAGCCTAACAATTTCGGAGTAATTATACGCACGGTTGCTGAAAACGTACGTGTTGCCGATCTGGATACAGACATGAAAGACCTGATAGAAAAATGGAATAATTTGACCAAGAAACTTGCTTCAGCAAAAGCACCTCAAAAAGTTTTCAGCGAACTTGACCTTACAACAGCTTTGCTCAGGGATCTTCTTAACGAATCTTTTAATAATATTTACGTTGATAGTCCTGTTCTTTACGAAGATGTTAAAAGCTACATTGGAACGTTTGCACATCAAAAAATTGATATAGTCAAATTATACAAGGGCAAAAAACCAATTTTTGAATCTTTCGGTATTGATAAACAAATAAAAAGTTCATTCGGTAAAACTGTAACCATAAAAAGTGGAATATATTTGGTTATTGAGCATACCGAAGCCTTGCATGTGATTGACGTTAACAGCGGACACAAAATTAACAAAGAGAACAGCCAGGAAACTAACGCCTTGGAAGTTAATCTTGAAGCAGCCACAGAAATTGCCCGACAACTTCGGTTGCGTGATATGGGCGGTATTATAGTTGTTGATTTTATTGATATGCATGAAGCTAAAAATCGCAAAGCCCTCTATCAGAAAATTAAAGATGAAATGGCAAAAGACCATGCCAAACATACTGTTTTGCCTCCAAGTAAATTTGGGCTTATACAAATAACACGCCAAAGAGTCCGCCCTGAAATGAATATTGAAATTCTTGAAAAATGCCCGGTTTGTGATGGTTCAGGTAAAATAAAACCAAGCATAATTTTTACCGACGAAATTGAAAAAAATATTAAATATCTGCTCCACGACCAAAATGAACCTCAACTTACTCTGTCACTGCATCCGTATTTATGTGCCTACCTTACCAAAGGTTTATTTTCAATCCAGAAGAAATGGTATCTTAAATTCAAAAAATGGATTAAAATACGCTCAATGCCTTCGTATCACTTCCTTGAATATCATTTTTTTGATAAAAATAATGATGAGATAAAAATGTGAGATAGTCCATTAAATAATATTCTATTTTATAAACCTATATTCTTTTAAATATTGAGATGTAACTAATATTTTATATTTTTGCAATCATGGAAATAGTAGTAAGCGGAATAAGACCAACAGGTAATTTACATTTGGGAAATTACTTCGGTGCAATAAAAAATTTTGTCAAAATGCAAGAAGAAAACAATTGTTATTTCTTTATTGCAGATTATCATTCATTAACAACACATCCTGCTCCGGATAACCTTCATGGGAATGTTAAGCAGGTTTTAGTTGAATATTTAGCTACAGGATTGAATCCCGAAAAGGCAACAATTTATATTCAAAGTGACTTGCCCGAAGTATCCGAACTTTATCTTTTGCTTAATATGAATGCATATCTTGGCGAACTTGAAAGATGCACTTCTTTTAAGGAAAAAGTAAGGAAACAACCTGAAAATATTAATGCCGGAC
>JAUWSB010000030.1 GCA_030610255.1 Bacteroidota bacterium | reverse complement strand
TCAGAACTTTGTCTTATTAATTCCCTTGATGCAGAACCTAAGATCAGGAACTGTCCGTTTCTTTCGTTTTCATCTATCACACTTCTTAATTCATTAAAAATTTCAGGTAACCTTTGTATCTCGTCAAGGCATATCAGTTTGTCTTTATTCAGATTAAAAAACATTTCAGGATCGGTTAACCTGCTCCTGTCTGATATTTTCTCCAAATCAAGAAATAGTGTATTTGACTCGCTTTCCATAATATGTCTTGCCAGTGTGGATTTACCACATTGCCTTGGACCAAGCATTGCCACAGCAGGAAAGTTCTTAAGCAAATATCTGATTTTGTCATTTAAAAAACGATCTATGTATTGCTTCATCTTAAAATTTTTGCAAATATATATAAAAACCATGTAATTTGCAAGTTTAATTGGCAAATTACATGGTTAATTATATTTTTATTTAAAACTCTAATAATTGGGCTATTGGCTTAGTAGGAGAATAGCAATTTGGAAAATGATGATTTTTTAATACTTCTCTATATAGAAATCTAATGCCTTACAATTAATTTTTTTGTTGTGGCTATGTCTCCGTTAAGGATTAAAGAATAGAAATAAACACCATCTTTTAGGTCGCTGGTGTTAATTGTTACTTTACCCTTAATATCCTGTAATTTAACATTTCTGACTGTTGAACCAAGCAATGTGCTGATAATAATTTCCGCATCTTTGAATTCATTGTCGAATAAATAATCAAAACTTGTTTGAGTGTTTGCAGGATTCGGATAAGCATTTGAAAATTCAATATTGCTTAGCAAGTTTTCTTTAACTGATGAAGTGCCACCTAAATATTTAACTTTTACACAAACTGAATCATCAGGATTGTTTTCATCAAAAAACACATACATTATTTCAGAAGTGCCGATATGCCCATTACCTTCATAATGTCCTTCAAATCCATTATTGGTCTCATCAGGATCTATTGAAACAGCAGTGGGAGATACATAAATGTTTGATGAGAAACAAACTCCGTTCCAGCAAAAAGTATTTTCAGAACCTGTAATAGTATCAATAATGACTTTTTTTACTTTTACTGATTTTGCTTCTGCTGAAACATTCGTTACCCAAACAGGAGCTGCAAGCAGTTCGTCAGGGGTTCCTTCAACGACTATTGTTGAATTATTTGGGATACTTCCTTGTTCGTTTGATAGTTCCAGACTTTGTCCGAAAGAAAATGTGACAAAAAAACCTGCGAGGAAAATAAAAAGTATAATTTTTTTCATGATATTATAATTTTATTGTTTGTAAATATTGTGTTTATTCTGATTTTATAACAAAAATTATGCTAAACTTTAATTATTTTAACAAAATTAGAAAAAAAATTAACATCTTAAATAAATATTTTGTTAAAAATTATTAATAAAATTTAATTTTCACCATCAATAATTCAAATATTTTTGAGATAATTAGAAAAATTTTATTATTTTATATATAAAAACATCCATATTTAATATTTTTTTATAATTTTGCAAAAAAATTTAAATCATAAAAAATACAATTTATTAATATTCATTAAAAATTAAATTATCATGAAAAAGTTTTATGTTCTATTTATCGGAATATTATTTTGTTCATTCTTAAACGCCCAGCAAGTAGCAAGAGACAAGGTTATCGTAGAAATTGCTACAGGTACATGGTGTCAATATTGTCCTGGTGCAGCAATGGGAGCGGATGATCTGGTTGCAAATGGGCATGATGTTGCAATTATAGAATATCATAACGGTGATCCGTATGCAAATACTGCTTCAAACTATCGTAACGGTAGTTATTATAACATTTCAGGGTACCCGACTGCAAAGTTTGATGGAACACTTACTGTTGTAGGTGGTAGTAATAATCAAAGTATGTACCCGCAATATTTGCCCAGATATAATCAGCGTATAGCCGTTAATTCTTCATTTACAATTGATGTTCAGGGTGTAACTTACGGACTGATTGATTATGAGGCAAATATCACTATTGAAAAAGTTGCAGCATCATCTGCATCAAATATTAAATTACATTTGGTTTTAACCGAATCAAATATTGAATATAACTGGCAGGGAATGTCGGAATTAAATTTTGTTGAAAGATTAATGGCACCAAACCACTTAGGAACATCAATTGATTTTTCAGGTGGTAATACACAACAGGTAACTCTTAATTTTAATATGGAAGATGACTGGGTTTATGAAAATTGTGAGGTAGTTGTTTTTATTCAGAATAATTCAACAAAAGAAATTTTGCAGGGAACAAAATTGAGCTTAATGGATTTTGTGCCTGCTTATGATTATGATGCAGCCATTATTGACATCAGTAATGTTCCTGAAGATAATTGCTCGGGAATCGTCGCTCCAATTGTTACACTTAGAAATAATGCAGATTCCGACCTTGTGCAGATTGATTTTAATTATTATGCTAATGAAGGAACGGTTGAAACTTATTCATGGACAGGAAATATTGCATTCCTTGAAACAGAAGAAGTTGAATTACCTGCTATTAATTTTACTCTTGCTGAGGATAATAATGTTGTTGTTTACACAACCAATCCAAATGGAAATCCCGATCAATATCCTGCCAATGATACAATTACTCAATCATTTGAAGGGGAAATGTTAACAAGCTCACCAGTGAAGTTGATGTTAAGACTTGACAATCATCCTGAAGAAACTACCTGGGAAGTAAGAGATTTTGACGATCAGGTTATTTACTCAGGCGGCCCATATTCACAGGCTGGTCAAAATATTAATGAAACTTTTGACATAGCTACTCCGGACTGCTATACTTTTTCGCTTTATGATTCGGGCGGAAACGGTTTGGAAATACCCGGATTTTATATGTTGTATTATGGAAGCAGTTCTATTATTTTACAGGGTACATCTTTCGGTTCTCAGGTAACAACACAATTCCAGGTTGAATGGGTGGGAATTGAAGAAACAGTTACGGAAGAATCTATGGAGATTTATCCTAATCCGTTTAAAAATTCCACTAAGATATCGTTTAATTTAGCAGATAGTAAAAAAGTTTCCTTAGATGTTTTTAACATCATCGGTGAAATTGTATATTCTGTTAATGAAAGATATTATGGACCCGGAAGTCATACAATTCAACTTGAAGGAGGAAATCTTTCAAATGGGATATATTTAATAAAATTATCGCTAGGTAACAGAATATTAACAGAGAAGCTTACTGTAAATAAATAAATCATTGCTTAGGTAATCATAGATTATTAATACGGTAAATTCTGAAGGGGCTGTCTCAAAACTCCTAAAATGGTCATTTCTACAGATATTTTATATATTAATAACCGTTACAAGTTAAGGAAAAGAATTAAATTTTCATTGATGTCCGATTAGATTAAAATGAGTTACTAATTGTTGTCATAAGTTTATTTTATATTTCGCTCCTACGGAGCTTAAAATTACTGTTATTACTATGTTCTATAAACATTCCACTCCTAACGGAGTTTAAAAAAATAGTCCCGTTAGGGACGAAATGTTTATAGAAAAGTGCATCCACAAAAATATAGCCCCGTAGGGGCGAAATATTCATCAAAACATTATCAATAGTGCATTTTAGCATTCTAAATTATTTTTATTCGGACAACAGTGTTAAATTTTATTTAATATTTTGAACTATCAGAATTATTTGACTTACCATAGCAAAGGTATAAGTGCCTTGCGTTCCGGTGGATAATTGTCAAAATTTGTTTGATACCATTTGTGATATGACCAGGCGCGTGGTGCCAAATTAGCAACCGTCCAAACAGCAAACGTCAGGCCGGGTAATGACCATGTAGCAATTGCCCAGCCAATCCATACCAAAATTTCGCCAAGATAATTAGGACATGAAATCCATAGGTACAAACCACCGTAAGGAACTTTGTAAACCGACTCTTCAGGCTTACGCAATTTATGCAGAATCCAATCCGCATTCCTGTTGATAATATATCCAAATACAAATAAGCCTGTCCCTGTCAGAAATTGCCAGCTTGTCATCCATTCATCAGAATAACCACCTGAGAATTCAAAAAGATAACGGCCATTAATATATCCGTTAACAAGATTAAAAGTAATGCCCATGAAAATAATATTCAAAGGCATTCGCTTTTCCCTGCCTCTCCGAAGAAAAGGATAGATAAGCGAACGTTGTATGTAATGCAACATCCACATCAGTAAAAACACTATCGCTGTGATGCCAGTATTATATGTTCCAATAAAAAACATTGTACCAAATACTAATACTGCAGGCAATTCCATAATAACCCAGCCCCATTTTCCCGGTATGGAGCAACTGAGTTTTTTTCTTATATAACGTCCATAAGATGCCGGGAAAAAAAACAAGACAGGAAAACTGATACATGCCAGAATAAACCAAAAGATAATTAGGTTATGGAAAAATGTTAGTTCAGTCATATTTTCCGGTTAAAAAAACAAATATGATGCTATAAAAATTGAGAAATATATTAAAAACTCAAAAGTAAGAAAATACTTGAAAGATTAATTAATGAACCCGAATATTTTCCTACTCCAAAAGAACAATATCAAGGATTACTATTCTGGGATCAAAGTATTGGCCATCAACTTTAAATTTATGAATGATTTTTACAATATCCATACCTGAAACAACTTTCCCGAAAGCAGCAAAACCCTGACCATCAGGATTTCTTTTACCTCCATAGTCAAGTTCTGGTTGGACTCCTATGCATATAAAAAATTCAGTTGTGGCTGTGCCGGGATGATATCTTGCCATTGATAAAGTGCCGTCTTGATGTAGGATGCCTGTTTGAGATGTAGTTTCATGTTCAATTGGAGGAAGTGAATTGGGATGATTATCTTCAAATAATCCACCTTGAATCACCTCAATTTTTATACTGTCATCAGGCTGATTATCCATTGTTACTGTCCGGTAAAAAGTGGCTCCCTCAAAACGTCGCTCTTTTATATATTTTATAAAGTTGGAGGTGGTAATTGGAGCTTGATCCAAATAAAGTTCTGCAATAATATTCCCAAATTTAGTCTTAATTATAACCCTTGGATTATCACTACTACAAGACCATAAAAAGAATAGGGACAAGTTAATAATCAAAATATTTTTCCATTGGAATTTAATCATTAAAAGCCTCCATGTTTTTTATAAATATCATAAAAACAATTTGTATTATTAAAGCAACTATCACAAAATTAAAAATAAAAATCAACTATTTTTCCAAATAATAAAATTTCCTTTTTATTATTAATCAGTTTTTTATACTTTTGCAGCCATTTTTCAGAAATTAAATTAAAACATCTTAATAAATTATAGAAAATGAAGGTATATCAAACAAATGAAATAAAGGATATTGCATTGATCGGAGGTGCAAAATCAGGTAAAACGACTTTAGCTGAAGCCATGCTGTTTGAAGGTGGCATTATTAAAAGAAGAGGAACAATCGATGATAAAAATACTGTTTCGGATTACAGGGAAATTGAACTGGAACGTCAGAATTCGGTTTCTTCAACAGTACTTTATACATATTTTGAAGATAAAAAAATTAATATAATTGATACTCCCGGTTTTGACGATTTTGTCGGAGAAGTAATATCTGCATTAAAAGTATCTGATACTGCAATTATGGTTGTTAATGCACAAAATGGAGTTGAAGTTGGTACTGAAGTAAGTTGGAGATATACTGTTAAAAATAATACTCCGGTGATTTTTGCAATCAATCATTTGGAACATGAAAACTCAAATTTTGATGAAACAATCCGTCAGTTGAAATCACAGTTCGGAAACAGTGTCACAGTTTGTCAATATCCGGTAAATCAAGGTCTTGGATTTGATTCAGTGATAGACCTTATACAAATGAAAATGTATAAATTTCCTGATGGTGGTGGAAAACCGGAAATTAATGATATACCTGACTCAGAAAAAGCAAAAGCCGAAGAAATGCAAAATGCGATGATTGAGGATCTGGCTGCCAATGATGAAGAATTGATGGAAACCTATTTTGAAAACGGCACACTTAATGAAGATGAAATTCAAAAAGGTTTAAAAATAGGTTTAACAAACAGGGGGATGTTTCCTGTATTTTGCATAAATGCAAAACACGATATGGGTGTTGCCAGGTTAATGCAATTCATTAACAACAATGTACCGGCACCAAATGAAGCCAAACCTGGAAAAACCACCGAAGGAAAAGAACTTAACTGTAATCCTGAAGACCCGGCTTCATTATTTGTTTTTAAAACAGCAATAGAAACCCATTTGGGCGAGGTTTTATTCTTTAAAGTATATGCAGGCGAAGTTACCGAAGGTATGGATATGATTAACAGCGTTTCGAACACAAAGGAAAGAATTTCCCAATTGTTTATTGTTGCAGGTAAAAATCGTGAAAAGGTAAATAAGGTAATTGCCGGAGATATAGCTGCTACAATCAAACTTAAAAAAACTCATACAAACGACACTTTAAATTCCTTGAAAAATCCTAATGATATTATTGAACCTATTGTATTTCCTGAACCAAAATTCAGAGTTGCAGTAAAAGCAGTTAATACATCAGATGATGAAAAATTAGGTGCTATTTTAAATGAAATGCATAAAATTGACCAGACTATAATTGCCCAATATTCAAAAGAATTAAAGCAAATGATTTTTCAAGGTCAGGGTGAACTTCATTTAAATATTGCAAAATGGCAACTTGAAAAACAGGAAAAGATACCTGTTGAATATATCTCACCTAAGATTCCTTACAGGGAAACAATCACAAAAGATGCAAAATCAATGTATCGTCATAAAAAACAATCGGGTGGTGCAGGTCAGTTTGGAGAAGTATATATGTTGATACAACCATATACTGAAGGAATGGCTGATCAAACAGAATTCTCGATCAGGAAGCGTAATGAAGTTGGTTTGGAATGGGGCGGCAAACTTATAATGAATAATTGTATTGTTGGCGGTGCTATTGACACAAGATTTATGCCTGCAATTATGAAAGGTTTGATGGAAAAAATGGAAGACGGACCATTAACAGGTTCTTATGCACGGGATATTGTTGTTAATATTTATGATGGCAAAATGCACACAGTTGATTCCAATGAAATTTCATTTAAGCTTGCAGGAAGACATGCTTTTAAAGAAGCATTTAAAAATGCCGGACCTAAAATCCTTGAACCGATCTATGATGTTGAAGTTATTGTCCCGGAAGAAAAAATGGGTGATGTTATGACCGATTTGCAGGGAAGAAGAGCTATTATTATGGGTATGGATGCTGAAGGAAATTATCAGAAAATTAAGGCAAAAGTTCCTTTGGCGGAAATGAATAAATATTCTACTGCATTAAGCTCAATTACCAGTGGTAGAGCAATGTACAGTATGAAATTTGCTGAATATACCCAGGTGCCCGGCGATATCCAGACTCAATTATTAAAAGCTTATGAAGAACAGGAAAAAGATGATGAATAAACTTAATGTTTTTTTATTATTGGAAAAGTAATTTTTACTTTAGTACCTGTTGCATTTCCATTGTCATCATTCAAATCATAGTAAATAATATCAATTTTTTTATCGTAAAAATAATTAAGTAGTTCCAATCTTGTTTTGGTTATTGAAGTGCTTAATGACTTATGGGATTTTGTTTCCTGACTTTTAATTTCCTGGGCTTTTTTTCGTCCAATACCATCATCCTCAATTATGCAAGCAATTACGCCATCTTCCATATAAAAATTAATTAATAAATTTCCTTTCCCCTTTTTATTCATCAAACCATGCCATATTGCATTTTCAACTGATGGTTGAACAAGGAATGGAGGAATATGAAAATCATTAATATCAATATTGGGGTCAATAATAAAATGAAAATCAAATTTACCTTCAAATCTTAATGATTCCAATTCCAGATATAGCTCTAATGCATTTATTTCGTCGTTAATAGAAATGCGTTCTTTTTGCGACATAGCTAAAATTATTCTCATCAAATTTGCAAATTTTGATAAATATTTACTTGACGAGAGTTTATCATTACTTAAAATAAACCTTTGAATTGAGTTTAATGAGTTAAAAATAAAATGAGGGTTCATTTGTTTACTCAATGCTTGTTGCCTGTATGATAAAATTTCGTGTTGCAGTTTATCTTGTTTTCTTAATTCTTTTATTCGCCATCTTATAATAAGCCAGAAGATTAAAGAAAAAATAATAATTACTGAACCAATAAACCACCATTTTAACCAAAAAGGTGAATTTATTATAAATGAAATTGCAGCCGGATTTTCACTCCAAAAGCCATCGTAATTTTTTACATATACCTGAAAAAAATAGTTGCCGGGTGGTAAAATTGGATATTGTGCCTGTGTTTCATTATTTGTTACCCAATCTTCATCAATACCGCTAAGTTTATGTTTATAAAGAAGTTTTCCTTTGTGCTTATAAGTTATTCCAAGATAATCAATTGTTATTGAATTTTTATTATGTGGTAAATTGTAGCTGTCCTTAACAAGAGTATCCTTCCCTTTAATTGAAACATTTGTAATATAAACAAGGGGCAATATATTTTGTTCAGTATATTCTGAATTTTCAAAAACTGTTAAACCTGATTTTGTTGCCACATAAACCATTGAATCAGTCACCTGAATATCCCTTACTTCATTTGAAGCCAAGCCATTTTGAACAGTAATAGTTTTTATATTGTATTTTAATGGATTATTATTTATTAGGGTAATTTTGTTTAACCCAAGATTTGTTCCTGCCCAAATTACATTATCTTTACTATAAATTGAAGTTACCGAATTACTTGTCAGACCATTAGCTTTTGTTATCTGAAATACTGTATCCTCACTATAAACCAGTATTCCGGCACCTTTTGTGGCAAACCAGAATTTATTATTATAATCACAAAATACAATATCGAGTATCCTGTTTTTCAACAATTCATTTTTTTCTCCATAATAAATAAAATCTCCTTTTACTTTTTTTACATCTTTATGAACGAACTTATATAAACCTTGTAAAGTTCCAAGTAATACATCACCGTTTGATAATTCATGTATTGCTTCTGTTCTGATAGTATAATTATGACTCTCGTATCCATTGAAGATTATATTTTTATCAATTAACTTATACAGAGTTCTTGATGTTCCTATCCAAATACCTTTGTTTTTACTTTTTTTAAATTCTTTTGTACTAAAGAAAATATAATTTTCTTTGATATTAAAACTCCCGGTTTTTGAAAATATTTTTTTTTGATTATAAATATTTGGAATATAGTATAAATATGTGTTTGTACCTACCCATAAATTATCGTTATCAATACATATTGCTTTAATAACAATATTTGGATCAAGAGAAACAAGAATTTTAATTATTGAATCGTTACTGATAAGATTAATATAATTATCATTTGTTCCAATCCAGATATCATTATCTTTATCAATAACAACACATTCTGTGTTATTATTTGCTAAACCGCTTGTTTTATTATAGGTTTTATAAAAAGAAGAACTCATGTAATACACACCATCGTCAATGGTTGCCATCCAAAACCCACCTTCATTATCCAAAAAAGCATAAGATATTGTATGATTTTTTAAATAATGAGCATAATGTGGCTTTGAAATATCTCCGTTTTTATAAATATAAACTCCATGATTTCTTAATCCTACACATAAATTTTTTTGTTTATCAATCCCAAGAGAAAAAACTCTCTCTTTCATTTCCCTTTTAAATATCAGGGTTGAATCTTTAAACTCATAAATATAATGTCCTAAAGAATAAATATAATGTCCATAGTCTTTTTGTACTAAACCAGATCTTGCTCCCCGATCATGAACAAAAATATCATTATCTAATTTCAACAGTTTATCATCCTTCAATAACCCTAAAAAAGTTTTATCAAAAATTTTTATTTTATTTGATTTATTTCCAAAATAAGTTAATACATATGATTTTTCATTTTTATTATCTACTATCAAATGTATTACATCAAATGTATTTTTAGAATATTTATTAATTATTTTTCCGTCAGGAAAAGCTTCAAAAACACCCTGATTTTGCAAGCCCATTGTAATTTTACCCGAAGTATCAACAAAAAAAGCACCTTTAATAAATAATGGACTTTCTGTAAATTGCGCTACTAATTTATCGTTGTATGGATATTGTACTATAGTATCATTATAATAATAAGAAAGTTCTCCTGTAAAAGAAGAAAACCATATTCTGCCTTTGTAGTCTTCAAAAATTTCGAAAATTGTATTCGAGGGCAAGCCTTTTTGAATATCAAAATTCTCAAAATTATATCCATCAAAACGGCTTACACCCATATCAGTGGCAAACCAAATATATCCTTTTTTATCCTGAATAATGTAATACACTTCTGAACTGGGAAGCCCGTCATCAGTTGTATAATGCCGAAATGCCGGAGATTGTGCCAACAAATTAAAGACATAAAAAACAAAAACCAATGTTATGTAAAAGCGAGATTTCATTGTGTGGCGTTAAAGAATAATAGCAAATATAAGCATTTTTAGCGAGAAATCCATTTTCTACACTAGCATTTTTAAATGAAATCCTCTTAGCGCCTTTGAGGTGCTTAGAGGATAATTAAAAGAGCAATTCTACTATTTTAATATGATCTTTTTCCGTCATTTTATGATTTGCACCTGAAACATTGTTCGCTGTCATGTTTTTAATAATTTCAGATTTTTTGTCTTCTATTATTCCAATTTCAGGGCAACGAACAGGACAATCCAAGGATTTGAAAAAAGATTCAAAAGCGGAAATTGTTTTTTCAGTTGTATCGGTGTTAAAAACGTTTTTACCTAATTCCATTATCCTTTCGGGGATAATATTTGAAAAATATTTCATCCATGCCGGATAGGCTATTGAAAGTGACGCACCATGTGGAATATCATACAAAAGCGAAAGTTCATGGCCAATGGAATGTACTCCCCAATCACCGGATTTTCTTCCATTAAGTGTTAATCCGTTCAGAGCAGCTGTAGCTGCATACATAATTTTTGCCCTGAGTTCATAATTCTCAGGATTATTAAGTAGTTTTTGCCCGTATTCAATTGCCTCATTGATAATAGAAAAAACAAAACGGTCGGATAAAGTAGCTTCTCCTCCTCCGAAATATGCTTCAAGGCAATGAGCTATCAGGTCAACTATTCCATAGGCAGTTTGATCCCGGGGAACCGAAAAAGTGAACTGAGGATCAAGAAAAGAATGTTTGTTAAAAAGTAATTTATTCCCCCAGCCATGTTTTTCTTTTGTTTTGTTATTTTGAAGTACTGCATAAGGATTCATCTCAGTACCTGTTGCAGCAATAGTAAGAACAGAGATCAAAGGAATAGCGCTTTTTGGTTCTGCTTTTCCATTATAAAAATCCCATGAAGAATTTTCTACAGGAATAGTAATTGAAATTATCTTAGCCGAATCAATAACACTTCCACCACCAACAGCGAGTATAACATCAACATTATTATCTCTGCCAAGTTTTGCAGCTGCATCAACATCTTCATAAACAGGATTTGGCTTTATTCCATGATATTCAAAAATCCCGGCATCAATACTTTTTAGTTGACTTATCATTTTATCATAGATACCGTTTTTTTTTATTGATCCGCCACCGTAAACAAGTAAAACTCTCTTACCGAATTTTTCAATTGCTTTTCCTAAAGTATCCGTTACATCTTTCCCAAAGTGCAATTTGGTCGGATTATATGCTAAAAAGTTCTCCATAATCTATTTTGTGTACTGATCAATAACCAGATTAATCGCCCGCTCACAAGCAGGACAGAATTTATCATACCTGGTGAACATAATACAATTAGGTGCCGAACGATACATTCCTTCAGACATATACATTGCTCCTTCAAAAGCACCAACGCAACCTGAATACTTCATATTTCCGAGCAATTCATTATCCCATTTTCTTTTATCAATAAAAAATTTCTCCATAATACTTTCGGGAGTTTTTGCTTTTCGCATCTCACGGCGCTTTTTCTGGATTTCAATGCTGTATTTGTCATATTTTTCTTTCTCCCAAGGAGTAGGTACCGGGGTGCCGGGGGTAAGCAGTTCTTTCCATTTTATTGTTTCCTTGTCGGGATGGGCTGTAACATTCAGCTCCCATGGCTCAATAATATCTGATGTCATATCATAAGCTGTGGCAGAAGTGTAATACTCATCAGCCAATCCTGCAAAATGATGACCAAATTCATGAACAAATAAATAATCATAAAATGCATTATCTGCAGCAGCTGTAATATACAGGCGATAAATACCTCCACCACCGTAAATGCTGTCGTTCATCAAAATAACAGTAAAATCATAAGGTACAGCCGAAGTAGCATTCCTTATTTTTTTATTATCAAATGCAAGAGCATAACGTTCTGAATTAAATGCTCCGTAACTTACCGAAAGTGCCGACCTTTTATAAATATCCTGATGAGGATGATTTACTCCGTTATTTGGAGAAGGAGTTTCAACAGCACGTATATTAAATTTATCTTTTCTCGAAGCAAATGGCTCGGTTGATAGTAAAACCTCAGCATAATGTTCTGCATCTTTATGGAATTTATCCATTTCGTCTTTTGTATATCCTTCACCCAGAATTACAATGTCCACCATATCTTCAGGGTCACCGTTTTCAACAACAGGAAAAACATTATAAAAATTTTTTATCTCCGCCGGATTAACCCTATATGCTTCTGTGTTGATAGAATATTCCCAGACTATGTCAAATGTGTTATGAAGATTTCTTTTGTAAAGAATAAGTTTTACATTTTTCTTCGGCCATGGAAAACGGACTGATTCGTGATAAACGCCCCAGTTTTCTTTTGCATCTCGGGTTGTTTCCCATTCGCCGTAAATACTTGCAAAGCCGCGGGAATAAATAATTTCTTCGGATTCAGGATCAATAATTTCGAAGAAATAATAGCCTAATCTGAGTTCGTCAATCAATTTTGTTTTACTGCCGGCCCAGATACCGTCACACACAATTTCATCAAAAGCAAAATGCTCTTCGTTGGCATTACCTGTATGAAAATAATCAAAACGCATTGTTTTGTCTAAGAAGAATTCTTCGAAATTAATTGCATTTGCCGATGTAATTATGGCAAATAAGTAGATTAATAAGATCATTTGTTTTTTCATTTTTATTTGGGTTTTGTTTTTTTTGATAAAAATACAAAACTTTTGCAAACCCCCAATTCCGACAATTACATTTACTGCATATTAAACAAAAGGCCTTCTATATTTTTAGAAGACCTTTATTTTTATACAATTGATATAATACTAATTGTTATTCATCTTTTTCATTATCATTCCCATCATGGTCGTCATCATCATCTTCGTCATCATCATCTTCATCATCATCTTCGTCATCATCATCTTCGTCATCATCATCTTCCTCATCATCAACTTTAACATCTTTAATAGTAAGATTACCATCTGAAGTAACTAATATTTCCACCTCTGTTTCTTCTTTTTCAAGCAGGATTTCATATCCTTTAAAATCGGGTTTTTCTATACTCTCCGCTTCTTCTATCTCAAAGCCTTCAAATTTCATGTTAATCGCTTTGAATACTTCAGCCGGAAGGTCTTTAATTTTTACTTCAACTTCGGTTTCCAGCCATTTTCCTGTATTGTCGTAACAAACTGTCATTTCCTTACCATTCATTTTAAACTCGGCTTCCCATTCATTTTCGCCCTCACTTTCCCATTTTACTTTTTGTACATCAGGAAATTTTTGAGTGAAAGCAGTTTTTACTTTTTGGGGAACATCTTTTTTTTGTCCGCAAGCTGTAAAGCTAAACATTCCAATAACCAGGGCTATTAGTGTTAATGATTTTAATGTTTTCATAATTTTACTTTTTTTAATGATTATTACAGCACAAATGTAAAACCAGAATCTAAAGGAATTTTAAAGTCATAAATCAAGCATGAAGCAATGCATGTTTTCCTTAAATGAATATGTGATTTTTATGTTATGTGTATCACAAATCTTTTTTACAATAGCCAGTCCTAAGCCAACCGATTTCGAAGATGGGTTCTCTTTATAAAAACGGTTGAAGATATTCCCGGAATTTGAAAGTAGTGTGTCGCCTGAATTTGAAATAGATAATTGTCTCTCTTTTATTTCAATTTTTATTTTGCCTTTTTCTTTATTGTGATTGATTGAATTAGAGATAAGGTTGTTTACGAGAAAGTCTGCTAATAACGGACTCATAACCTTTGAAATATCTTCATTCAAGTTAGTTTCAAGTTGCAGGTTTTTAAGACTTATTAATTCCTGAAATTCAATCAGTTTTTCTTCAATTACTTTCCTGATACTTATTTCTTCATCATCTCTGAATTGCTTGTTCTCTATTTTGGTTAATAATAAAAGGCTTTTGTTCAATCTTGATAAGCGGTGAACAGAAGAATAAATTGATTTCACTTTCTCTAATTGTTCTGTATTTAATCCATTACCGTTAATAAGCGATTCCAGTTTTGCGCTGATGATTGTAAGTGGAGTCTGAATTTCGTGTGAAGCATTTTCAGAAAATTGTTTAATACTTTTATAATCCGAAATAACTTTTTCAGTAAGTGAAAAAATCACTTTATTAAGTTCGTTAAATTCTTTAATACCTGTAGGTTTTAGGTGTAAAGGGGATAAATCGTTCAGCGAAAATTTTTTAACACGCTTAAGGTTATTATAAAAAGGCAACCAAACCGATTTTGCAATCCGGCTGTTTACAACAAATAAAATAAATACCAAAACAATAAAAGTCAGGAAAATTATCAAAGCAATACTTTCAAACAATTCATCCGATTCCAATTTTGATTCCCGTACTATGATTTTGAATGTTTTCCCATTAATCGTTTTAATTGATATCAGTTGCCTGAATTCTTCCATTTCTTTCTCATGTAAATTTTCAATTATGGTGTCAGAAAAATAAGATTGCTCCTGCCTGTCTGCTACTTCAACAACTTCGATATATGGTTTGATAACAGGAACCTGATTTTCGTTTTTTATTTGAGCCGTAATCCTTTTTTGAATATGCAATAGTTTCTCATCCAACTCTTCAGATATAATGTAGAATAATACAAAATTGATAGCTATACCCAGTAGAATTAATAAGGTTACAGAGAACAGAAAGTATCGGATGTTTATTTTATTTAGCAATTTCATAAGTCGGTAAATTTATAGCCCATACCATAAACAGTTTGAATATAGTTGTTTCCACTACATTTGGAAATCTTTTTACGAAGATTGTTTATATGGGTATATATAAAATCAAAATTATCGGCCAAATCAATATTGTCACCCCAAAGGTGTTCGGCAATAGATTCTTTTGTTAATAAACGGTTTTTATTAGCTATAAAAAAAATGAGTAATTCATATTCTTTCTTTGTTAAAATCAGTTTTGTATTATTAACCTTAACAGAACCATCTTCCGGCTGAACTATAATTTCATTAAAAACAATTACTGGCGCACCTTCAAATTTTCTTCTACGTAAAACAGATTTAATCCTTGAATTAAGTTCTGCAAGGTGAAATGGTTTGGTTATATAATCATCTGCCCCGATATCCAACCCTGTTAACTTATCATGGAGTGAGTTTTTTGCAGATACAATCAGGATGCCTGTATCGGGATGGATTTGCTTGAGCTTTTCAATCAATTGCAACCCGCTTCCTCCGGGGAGAGTAATATCAACAATTGCAATATCGTAATGATATATCCATATCTTTTCATCGGCACTAAGATAATCATGAGCTGTTTCGCAAACAAAACCCTCTTTTTCCAGAAATTCCTTAATTTCCTGAAGTAAATCCAATTCATCTTCAATGATTAAAATTTTCATGTCTTCAAAGGTACAATGAAATTTTAAAGGAAATTCAAAGTGATAAATAATATATACCAGGGTTGTTCAACTAAATAGTGTCCGTCTATAATATCCAAGAGTTTAAAAAATATTAAAATGACAAATGACAAGCACCAAATTTCAAAACTTGTCCGTATGGATAAATTCCAATGTCCAAAATTTCAATTACTAAAACAGTTTCATAGTTGTTTTGAACATCCATACGGACAAGTTTTGATCATTAATATTTGGAATTTATTTGTCATTTGTTTTTTGTTATTTGGTGCTTAATTTCAAAATTTGTTTGACTTTATAGACAGACACTAAATAGTCCTTGCAAACACTAAATAATTTTACTTCTCCGCTACGGCGGATCGTAAAATCATAATCTCACGAACTTTAGCCTTTTTCTACCAAATCATTATAAATCACTCCACTTCCGAAGCAGATTTGTTCCTCCTCATCATAAATCACCCCAAACTGTCCTGCCGCAATACCGGCAATTTTTACATCCGATTTTATTTTATAAATATGCTTTTCTTTAACCAATGTTCCTGAGGTAAATTCAGGAGTATGTCTTATTTTGAATTTTATTTTTTGAGGTGTTGAATAATCTTTATCGGGTTTATCATTTATAAAATGGAAATCAGCAAGAAAGATCTTATCTTCATATTGAGAAACAGGGTCATACCCCTGTGAAGCATAAATAATATTTTCCCTTGTATCTTTTTTTACAACAAACCATGGTCCCTGACTAAGCCCCAGTCCTTTTCGCTGACCGATAGTATGAAACCAAAAGCCATTGTGAGTTCCCAATACTTTTCCTGTTTCAAATTCAATAATCTTTCCTTTTTTTTCGCCCACATATCTTTTAATAAATTCATTGTAATTTATCTTGCCTAAAAAACAAATTCCCTGACTATCCGGGCGGTGGGCACTCGGTAATTTCATTTTTTCTGCAATTCCCCTGACTTCTTTTTTAATAAGATTTCCTATCGGGAAAAGTAATTTATCAACTTGTTCCTGGTTAATTTGTCCTAAAAAATATGTCTGGTCTTTTCTCTTATCCTTTGCTGTTTTTAAATAATT
>JAUWSB010000041.1 GCA_030610255.1 Bacteroidota bacterium | reverse complement strand
TAATAGCGACTGTTTCGGAGATTGAAAAGAACAGCAGGGCAAGAAGTGCAAAATTAAGAATTGCTGAAAAAATATAAATAATAGTTATGGTAAGCAATAATATTAAAAAAACTAAAAATAAAACAGGTGAAGAAAGATTAGCTGAAAAATCATTGCAACAATTGCTTGGCGGAACATTTTTAACACGTGATAAAGCTGTAAGTCTTTTGCCATTTTTATTCTTCCTTACATTTTTAGCAATTTTTTACATAGCTAACACTTATCTGGCTGAAAAAACAATTAGAGAAATCGCAAAAGTAAAAAAAGAGATTAAAGAATTAAGATATGAATATATAACAACAAAATCGGAACTAATGTTTCATAGCAAGCAAACACAAGTGGCTAAAAGTCTTGAACCTACAGGAATAAAGGAATCAACAACACCACCACAAAAAATAATAATTGAAACCAATAGATAACAAAATTGTCATCAATTGAAAGACATTAAAAAAGACATATTGTGGAGAGTTTACCTGGTTTATCTGGGTATTTTGTTTTTCGGAATTATTATTATCGGAAAGGTAGTTTATATTCAGTTTTATGAAGGAAACGCTTTAATTAAAAAGGCGCGGCAACAAGAGCTGAAATATTTTAACATTGAAGCTGTAAGAGGCAATATTTGCGCATCTGATGGGAGCTTGCTGGCAACTTCAGTACCTGTCTTCGAAATCAGGATGGATGTTAGTTCCAACCTTATTTCCGATGAGTTCTTTAATGAAAAAGTTGATTCGCTTGCCTATTGTTTATCTAAACTCTTTAAAAATAAATCAAAAAAGGAGTATTTAAGTGATTTAAAAAATGCCCGAAAAAAAGGAAACAGATATTTTCGTTTAAAGCGGAAAGTAAAGTATGAACAGTTAAAAGAATTACGAAACTTTCCGATTTTGAGATTGGGAAAATATAGAGGAGTCTTGATAGTGATACCAAAAACTATCAGGAAAATGCCTTTTAAAGAACTGGCAAAAAGAACTATTGGATATGAAAACAAAAAGGAAAATCTTTTTGTTGGACTTGAAGGGGCATATTCCGAATATTTGGAAGGAAAAAAAGGTAAACAATTAAGACAAAGAATTTGCAATGGCGATTGGAAACCCATACAAGATGAAAATGAAATTGAACCCCAAAACGGTAAAGATATTATTACAACAATTGATATAAATATTCAGGATGTTGCTGAAAATGCACTTTTAGAACATCTAAAAGAACACAAGGCATTTCAGGGATGTGCCATTTTGATGGAGGTTGAAACAGGATATATAAAAGCTATTGCTAATTTACAATATGATTCTTCTGATAATAAATACAAAGAATCATATAATTATGCTTTTGCAGAAAATGTTGAACCCGGTTCTACATTTAAGCTGGCTTCAATGATTGCTGTTATTGAAGATAAAAAGGTCAATTTAAGCGACACTATTGATACAGGAGATGGCTGGATCGTATATTATAACAGAACAATGAGAGATGCCCATAAGACCAGGGATGGTAAAATAACCTGCAGGGAAGCATTTGAAAAATCTTCAAATGTTGGCGTTTCAATGATCATTTGGGATGCTTATAAAAAAAACCCGGAAAAATTTGTTGAGCACCTTTATGATATGTCACTTAACAAACCTTTGGGAATTGAATTTCAGGGTGAAGGGCATCCGTTTATTAAACACCCGAAGGATAAAAAAATATGGTACGGTACAACTCTGCCATGGATGTCAGTTGGTTATGAAATTTCTTTAACTCCCTTACAAATTCTTACTTTCTATAATGCAGTTGCTAATGGAGGAAAAATGATTAAACCCATGTTTGTTAAGGAAATTTGGCAGACAGGAAAAATAATTAAAACATTCAAACCTGTTGTTATCAATAAATCTATTTGTTCAAAAAGAACTATTGATACAGTACAAAGTCTTTTAGAGGGTGTTGTTGAACGCGGAACAGCCAAAAGCTTAAACAACAGTATCTACAAAATTGCAGGAAAAACAGGTACGGCACAAATTGCAAATAAAAATAAAGGATATAGCGAGTTTTATAATGCTTCTTTTGTAGGATACTTTCCGGCCGATGATCCAAAATATTCATGTATTGTGGTAGTAAATAAACCGTCAGGAGGGAAGTATTACGGCAGTTCAGTGGCAGCTCCGGTATTTAAAGAAATAGCCGATAAAGTTTATGCCACACAATTGGATATACATCAGCAAAATGAAGAAGAGCAAGGTGAAATATATATTCCTTTGGTTACAGCAGGTAATCAAAGCGACCTGCAAAAATTTTATCAAACCTTTGATTTTCCTATTGATACACTAAGCTCTACTGCTGAATGGGTGGTAACTTCAAGAAATAACAATTCCGTGAAGTTCGGTAAAAGAAGGATAAAGCCTGAAATAGTTCCGAATGTATATGGTATGAGTGCAAAAGATGCAATTTATATTCTGGAAAATTTAGGTATGCGAACAAAATTAAGAGGCAAAGGAATAGTAAAAAATCAATCGGTAAAAGCTGGAAATAAAGTTAGAAAAGGTACTGAAATCACATTAAATCTATCAACAATTTAAACAAACAATCCAAAAGAATTGAATCAGTTAAAAGACATATTATATAAAACAAACATCACAAATGTGAAAGGTTTGACTGATATTAAAATTAGCAGTGTAGCTTTTGATTCCCGCGAGGTTAAGCCCGGATGTGTTTTTGTTGCCGTTAAAGGTATAAATGTTGACGGTCATAATTTTATTGATGATTCAATTAAGAAAGGTGCTGTTGCTGTTGTTTGCGAAAAATTCCCACAAAATCTGAAAGATGGAATAACTTATATTAAAGTCAAAAACAGCGGTTTTGCTTTAGGAGTTTTAAGTTCAAATTTTTTTAATAATCCTTCCTCAAAATTAATATTGGTTGGTGTAACCGGTACAAACGGAAAAACAACGATTGCAACCCTGTTACATCAGTTATTTATTTTGTTGGGGTATAAAACAGGGCTTTTATCAACCATTCAAAATAAAATAAACGAACAAGATATTCCTGCAACTCTTACAACGCCTGATGCTCTGAAAATTAATGAAATCATTAGTAAAATGGTTGATTCGGGCTGTTCGTATTGTTTTATGGAGGTAAGCTCTCATGCTATTGATCAGAACAGGACTGCAGGGCTTGATTTTGCCGGAGCAATATTTACAAATATTACACACGATCATTTGGACTATCATAAAACATTTAAAAATTATTTAAAGATAAAAAAACGATTTTTTGACCTGCTGTCTTCAAGTGCATTTGCTTTAAGCAATATTGATGATAAAAATGGGAAAATCATTCTTCAAAATACAAAAGCTAAGTCAAAAACATATAGTTTAAAACATAAGTCGGATTTCAAATGCAAAATAATTGAAAATCAAATTGAGGGATTGCAATTAAATATTGATGGTGAAGATGTTTGGTTTAGAATAATAGGGAATTTTAATGCATATAATTTATTAGCGGTATATGCAACTGCCATTTTACTCGGCGAAGAGAAATCAAAAGTTTTAACTGCGCTCAGCAGCCTGAAAACAGTTGAAGGAAGATTTGAATACATAAAAACGCAAAATAATATTATTGCAATAATAGACTATGCTCATACACCTGATGCACTTAAAAATATTTTAGATGCTATTTCGGCAATCAGAACAAAAAATGAACAGCTAATTACTGTTGTAGGAGCAGGTGGCGACCGTGATAAAAAGAAACGAAGTCTTATTGGAAAAGTTGCAGCCGAAAAAAGTGATAAAGTAATACTTACTTCTGACAATCCCCGCTCGGAAGACCCCGAACAAATAATTGAAGAAATTAAAAATGGTGTTGATCCGGTTAATTATAAAAAAGTAATTTCAATAACTAACAGGAAAGAAGCTATAAAAACAGCGTGTGTTTTGGCAAGGGCGGGAGATATTATTCTTGTGGCTGGAAAAGGTCATGAAAAATATCAGGAAATCAAAGGGATAAAATATCCATTTAATGATAAAGAAATTTTAAAAAAATATTTATAGATGTTTTATTATATATTTCAATATTTAGAAGATACATTTCATTTTCCAGGAGCACAAGTGTTTCAGTTTATTACATTCCGTGCTGCGCTGGCAGTGATTACATCATTAATTATTTCCTTGCTTTTCGGTAAAAGATGGATTAAATACCTGAACAAAAAGCAGGTTAGTGAAACTGTAAGGGACCTTGGACTGCAAGGACAGATGGAAAAACAAGGAACTCCAACCATGGGCGGACTAATAATTTTAGCTGCAATTTTAATCCCGACTTTATTATTTGCAAAATTAGACAATGTTTATATCCTTTTAATGCTTTTTACAACAGTATGGCTTGGATTGATAGGATTTACCGATGATTATATAAAAGTATTCAAGAAAAATAAAAAAGGACTTGCAGGAAAATTTAAAATAGCAGGGCAAATAATTCTCGGACTGGTTATAGGTGCAACAATGTATTTTAGTAATGCAGTGGTAATCCGTGAAAAAATCCCTGAAACTGAAATTATCACACAAAACATTACCGAAAATACTATCAGGTCAAATGAAACAGCAAATTATTTTACGAAAGAATCGGTTAAATCAACCAAAACAACCATTCCGTTTGTAAAAAACAATGAACTTGATTACGCAATATTATTGTCGTGGTTGGGTGATGGCTATCAAAAATGGGCATTCCTGATTTTTATTCCAATAGTAATTTTAATAATAGCTGCAGTCTCCAATGGTGCTAACCTGACAGATGGAATGGATGGTCTTGCTACAGGGACTTCGGCAATAATCGGGGCAACTCTGGGAATACTTGCGTGGGTTTCAGGTAACATCATCTTCGCAGATTATTTAAACATAATGTACATACCAAATACGGGCGAGCTGACAATTTATGTTAGTGCGTTTGTTGGTGCTTGTATCGGATTTTTGTGGTACAATTCTTATCCTGCACAAATTTTTATGGGTGATACGGGAAGCCTGACAATTGGTGGTATTATTGCCGTTTTTGCAATAATAATCCGTAAAGAATTATTAATTCCGATTTTATGCGGGATATTTTTAGCAGAGAGCTTTTCGGTAATACTACAGGTTAGTTATTTCAAGTATACAAAACGAAAATATGGCGCCGGAAAAAGAATTTTTAAAATGTCGCCATTGCATCATCATTTCCAGGTATTAGGTTACCCCGAACCTAAAATTGTTCAACGGTTTTTTATTGTTGGGATAATGCTTGCAGTGCTGACGATAATAACATTAAAACTAAGATAAAGAATTAATATACAAAAAATTGAATGAGCAAAAACAAGATAGTTATACTTGGAGCCGGAGAAAGTGGCGTTGGGGCAGCCGTTTTGGCTAAAGTTAAAGGCTTTGATGTTTTTGTTTCTGATAAAGGAAAAATTGAAAAAAAATATAAGAACGTTCTTTCACAATATGATATTGAATTTGAAGAGGGAAAGCATTCTGAGAAATTGATTTTACAGGCTGAAGAGGTTATTAAAAGTCCCGGAATTCCCGATAATGTACCCGTAATAAAGTCGCTTGTGCAAAAAGGAATAAAAATAATATCCGAAATTGAATTTGCAGGCAGATACACTAATGCAAAAAAAATTTGCATAACGGGAAGCAACGGTAAAACCACTACTACATTGCTTATCCATCATATTTTTAAAAATGCAGGTTTAAATGCAGGATTAGCAGGAAATGTTGGACAAAGTTTTGCAATGCAGGTGGCAACTAAAAATTACGACTATTATGTGCTTGAGATCAGTAGTTTTCAATTAGACGGTATGTATGATTTTAAGGCTGATATTGCTGTTATTTTGAACATAACACCCGACCATTTAGACAGATATAATTACAATTTTCAGAATTATATAGATTCAAAATTCAGGATTCTTCAAAATCAAACCAACGATGATTTATTTATTTATTGTATGGATGATAAGGTAATAATTGATGAAATAGGCAAAAGAAAAATTTTATCAAAAACTTATCCTTTTACTATACAAAAAAATATATCAAACGAAGGAGCATATTTATCAGAAAATAACATAATTATTAATATCAAATCAACAAGATTTATTATGACATTAGAAGAATTAGCATTACAGGGGAAACATAATATTTATAATTCAATGGCTGCCGGTATTTCTGCAAGGCTTTTTGATATCCGTAATGATACAATAAAACAAAGCTTGTCGGATTTTCAGAATGTGGAGCACCGGCTTGAATATGTGGCTACTATCCATGGTATTGAGTTTATTAACGATTCAAAGGCAACTAACATTAATTCAACATGGTATGCCCTTGAAAGTATGGATAGACCTGTGATTTGGATTGCCGGAGGAATTGATAAAGGCAATGATTATAATATTTTAAGAAGCTTGGTGAGAAAAAAAGTTAAAGCAATTGTTTGTCTTGGTGTGGAGAATAAAAAAATTTACAATGCTTTTGCTGATGATGTTGAAACAATTGTTGAAACAATATCAGCAAGTGATGCAGTTAAAACAGCTTTTAATTTTGCTGAAAAAAATGAGATAGTGCTTTTATCTCCTGCCTGTGCCAGTTTTGATTTATTCAATAATTATGAAGATCGCGGAAAGAAATTCAAAAAAGCTGTTAATGAATTGTAAAATATTAATAAAATGACATTTTTGTTAAAAAATATTAAAGGTGATAAAATAATCTGGGCAGTAGTGATTATACTGTCAATTTTTTCAATTTTGGCTGTTTATAGTTCAACAGGAACTTTGGCATATAAATATCAATCGGGTAATACAGAATATTATATAATTAAGCATATGTTGATCTTATTTTTTGGTTTTGTATTAATATATCTCGCCCATTTAATAAAATATGTATATTATTCACGAATTTTTCAGTTTGCATTATACATAGCTGTTCCTTTACTGATTCTAACTCTTATTATTGGTTTAAATCTTAATGAAGCCAGGCGTGAACTACAATTGCCGTTTAATCTTACTTTTCAAACATCCGACTTTGCAAAGCTTACCTTAATAATGTATTTAGCCCGGTTACTTTCAAAAAAACAAGATCAGATTAAAGATTTTAAATCAGCTTTTATTCCGATAATGTTACCTATTTTAATCGTTTGCGGATTAATACTACCGGCAAATTTTTCTACTGCTGCCCTTCTGTTTACAACAAGTTTGGTTTTAATGTTTATCGGAAGAGTAAATTTAAAATATATATTTTCTTTAATAGGAATAGGAGTTGTAGCTATATTAATTATGATAATTCTGACGAGGGTTTACCCTGATATTTTACCACGTTCAAATACATGGAGTAGCAGGTTAAATACATTTTTTAGTGGTGATAAAATACAAGACAGAGATAAAGTATATCAGGTTGAACAATCAAAAATAGCCATCGCATCAGGAAAACTTTTCGGTAAGGGACCAGGTAACAGCACTCAACGCAACTTTTTACCACATCCATACTCTGATTTCATATTTGCAATTATTCTTGAGGAATACGGACTTGCCGGAGGTGCATTTGTAGTTTTATTGTATTTGATTTTATTTTTCAGGGCAGTAAAAATTGTAATCAAGATACCACGAAAATTCGGAGCATTTTTAACTATCGGAGTTTGTTTTAGCCTTGTTTTTCAGGCTATGATCAATATGGGAGTTGCAGTAAATCTGTTACCGGTAACAGGTCAGACATTACCACTGGTAAGTATGGGCGGAACATCAATATGGTTTACAAGTTTGGCAATTGGAATAGTATTAAGTGTAAGCAAAGAGATTGGGAAAAGCGAAGATATTATATACTTAAACGCATAAACTTTGCGAATGTTGAATTAAATTTCTAATCCATACGGATTCCTAACAGTAATTGGTTTTAAGCAATTTATGTTAGAATAATTTCGCATTCTCGTTCAGTGTCAGTTTAAAAGAAATAAGCTATGCATCAGCATAAAAAAATAAAAGTTATTATAAGTGGGGGAGGAACCGGTGGACATATCTTCCCTGCTATTGCTATTGCAAATGCTTTAAAAAAAAAGGTTGAAGATTGTAAAATATTATTTATAGGTGCTAAAGGAAGAATGGAGATGGAAAAAGTTCCGGCTGCAGGATACCAAATAGAAGGACTTTGGATCAGCGGCATACAAAGAAGCTTTTCTGCTAAAAATCTGTCGTTTCCGTTCAAGGTGATTGTAAGTTTAATGAATGCGAAAAGAATTATCAAAAAATTTAATCCCGATGTTGTTGTTGGTGTTGGGGGATATGCAAGTGGTCCGACTTTAAAAGTTGCAACAGGAAAAGGAATACCCACTTTAATTCAAGAGCAAAATTCATTTCCGGGGATAACTAACCGTCTTCTGGCAAAATCGGTTAGCAAAATATGTGTTGCTTATGATGGTATGGATAAATATTTTCCGTCATCGAAAATTATTTTAACAGGAAATCCTGTCAGGCAGGAAGTGATTGATTTGAAAGGGAAAAAAGATAAAGCATTTGAATATTTCAACCTTTTACCAGCCAATAAAGTTTTGCTTGTTGTCGGCGGAAGCCAGGGAGCAAAATCTATCAACGAAGCAATTTTTAAAAATCTGGATTTGATTATTAAAAATAATATCCAGTTGATATGGCAGACAGGTAAATATTATTCTTCAACAGCCAATGAAATAAAAACTACAGATTACAGCTATGAAAAAAATATCAGAGTAGTAGAATTTATTTCAAGGATGGATTATGCATATGCTATTGCGGATGTGGTTATATCACGTGCAGGAGCAATTGCAATAGCCGAATTATGTGCAGTAAAAAAACCTTCTGTATTAGTTCCTTTACCGACAGCTGCCGAGGATCATCAAACAAAAAATGCAATGGCATTGGTTAATAAAAATGCTGCAATATTGGTAAAAGACAATGAAGCAAACGAAAAGTTAGCAAAAACAGCAATTGATTTGATAAATAATGAGGATAAAAAAATGCAGTTTATGGAAAATATGGGCAGGTTTGAAATGAAAAATTCGGCTGAAATTATTGCAGATGAAATTATTGATTTATCAGTTTAATGGATTTGAATAAATTACATAGGGTTCATTTTCTTGGCATCGGAGGCATTGGCATGAGTGCACTGGCACGTTATTTCCGGAGCAAGGGTATTATTGTAAGCGGCTATGATAAATCACAAACTCCTTTGACAAATGAATTGATTGATGAGGGAATAAAAATCCATTTTGAAGATAATATTGATTTGATTCCCCGAAATATTGATCTGGTAGTTTACACCCCTGCCATACCTGAATCTAATAAAGAATATCAATATTTTGTCAATAATAATTTTGAATTAAAAAAAAGGGCGGAAGTTCTGGGGAAAATTACTCATGATAAATTTACAATTGCTGTAGCCGGAACACATGGTAAAACAACAATTTCATCAATAATTGCTCATATATTAAAATTTGCAGGTCATAATATAACTGCGTTGATTGGTGGCATCTGCAAAAATTATAATTCAAATTTTATTACTTCGGAAAACACTGAGGTTTTTGTTGTTGAAGCAGATGAATACGACCGCTCATTTTTAACACTGCATCCTGATATTGAAGTAATTTCTTCAATTGATGCAGACCACCTTGATGTTTACGGCTCAAAGAAATATCTGAATGAATCTTTTAAGTTGTTCGCTGAACAAATTAAATCAAATGGCAGGCTAATAATCAAAAAAGGAATTGATTTAACAGTTAAAGCTGAAAAAATTTTATATTACTCAGCAACTTGTAAGGCAGATTTTTATTCTTCAAATATCAGGGTTGAAGGCAGTAAATACCTTTTTGATTTAATTTTTAAAAATTCACATATTAAAAATATAAATTTTAAAATACCAGGAAAGCATAATATTGAAAATGCAGTCGCAGCATCAGCGGTTGGAATTAAAATGGGAATTAAAAAAGAAAAAATCAAAGAAGCATTGGAAACATATTCGGGTGTTAAAAGAAGATTTGACATAAAAATTCAAAATCCGGATATTATTTATATTGATGATTATGCTCATCATCCTGAAGAATTAAAAGCTTGCATTTTATCTGTTAAAGAGCTATATCCTGACAAAAAAATAACCGGAATATTTCAGCCGCATTTATTTACCAGGACAAAAGACTTTGCTGATGAATTTGCCAAAAGTCTTGACTTGCTTGATAAAGTGATACTGCTAAACATTTATCCTGCAAGAGAGTTGCCAATAGAAGGAGTAAGTTCAGAAATGATTCTTGAAAAAATTAAAATTAAGAATAAAAAAATATGCTCAAATATTAAAGTATTTGAAGAATTGAAAAATAATAAGCCCGAAGTCCTGCTTACTCTGGGAGCGGGAGATATTGATCAATTGGTTGAACCTATTAAAAATATATTACAAAGCTGATGAAAAGATTTTTTTTCATATTAATCTGGGTAATTTTTGTTACAGGTATAATTGTTTTACTGGGATTTGTTAATGCGGAATACAAAAACAGCAAGTGTAATGATTTTGTAGTTTCAATTGATATTAACAATTCTGACTGTTTTATAACCGAAGATGAGATTAAATCCCAGATTTACCAGTCGTTTGATTCGTTAAAAGGGAAGTTGCTTTATGAAATAAATACTGAAGAAATTGAAAGCATGATTAAAAAAAATCCTTATATAGAACAATCCAATGTTTATTTTACCGTTAACGGGAAATTAAAAATTAATGTTGTTCAACGAAAGCCGGTTGTACGAGTAATTACTAAATCAAATCAAAATTTTTATATTGATGTTAATGGTGTTTTAATGCCGTTAAATGAGAATCATGTTGCAAGAGTTTTAATTGCAAGCGGAAACATTGGTAATTCGCTTTTACCTCCCGCAAAACTGAAACTACAAACCGATTCATTAGATCAAAATCAGGTTTTATTTAAGATTCATTCATTAGCAAAATTTATCAATAATAATAAATTTTTAAATGCCCAGATTGAACAGATTTACATAAATAAAGAAAACGGCATTGAATTAATCCCGAAAGTTGGCAAACATCTTATCATATTCGGAGATATTGATAATATGGAAGAAAAATTTGAAAACCTGATAGCTTTTTATAAAAATGGGCTTAGCAAGGTTGGTTGGGACAAATACAAAAAAATCAATTTAAAATATAAGAACCAAGTTGTATGTACAAAAAAATAAAGAAATGGAAACATCAGAAATAATTGTTGGATTAGATATTGGCACTACAAAGATTGCAGCAATTGTGGGACGTCGCAATGAACATGGTAAGATTGAAATTTTGGGTTACGGGAAAACACAGTCAATAGGTGTAAAAAGAGGCGTTGTTTCAAATATTGAAAATACGGTGCAATCAATTAAAACAGCCATTGAAGAAGCCAGTCAAAGATCAGGAGTTGATATTGAATATGTCAACGTAGGTGTTGCGGGCCAGCATATAAAAAGTATTCAGCATCACGGAAGCATCATCCGCGAAAACAATGACATTGAGATAAGCCAGGAGGATATTGATATCTTGAATAATAATATGTATAACCTGAATATGAGTCCCGGAGAAGAGATCATTGATGTTATTCCGCAGGAATATATAATTGATGCAGAGCAGGGTATAAAACAACCTATAGGTATGTTGGGAAATTCACTTGAAGCAAATTTTCATATAATTATCGGGCAAACCGCAGCAGCAAAAAACATTTATAAATGCGTAAGGAAAGCCGGCCTTGAAGTTGTTGACCTGATACTTGAGCCGATTGCTTCAGCCGAAGCTGTACTCGGCGAAGAAGAAAAAGAAGCAGGTGTAGTTTTGGTTGATATTGGTGGTGGTACAACGGATATTGCTATTTTTCAGGATGGTATAATCAGGCATACTGCAGTTATACCTTTCGGGGGAGATATTATTACCGAAGATATTAAAGAAGGATGTACAATAATTATAAAACATGCTGAGGAACTTAAAGTAAAATTTGGTTCAGCACTGGCAAGCGAAAATAAAGAAGAAGAAATTGTGTCAATACCCGGATTAAGGGGAAGACGACCTAAAGAAATTACTTTAAAAAATCTTGCTAATATTATTCAGGCAAGGATGGAAGAGATTATTGAACATATTTATTACGAAATAAAAAATTCGGGATACGAAAAAAAATTGATTGCAGGAATTGTACTTACAGGTGGTGGTGCACAGTTAAAACATATTGCCCAACTTACTGAATTTATGACAGGAATGGATACAAGAATCGGCTATCCGAACGAACATCTTGCCAGCGAAGTACCCGAAGAAACAATAAGCCCAATGTATTCAACAGGTATTGGGTTGGTTATTGAGGGCACCGCAAGATATTTGAAAGAAAAAGAAAAAGAAATTTCGGAAAAAATGGGAACTAAAAAAACAAAAATTAAAACAAAAAGAGTTAAAAAAGAACAAAAACCGATCAGTTTTCTAAAGCGAATGCAGGATTGGTTTGAAAAAGATGGTATTGATTAGTTTTCGTGCAAATACTAATTAGTGTCGGTCTATAAAGTCCGATAGTTTAAATAATTATTAAAAATCACAAATGACAAGCACCAAAATACAAATAAATATCAATGACCTAAATAACAATATTCAAAGCTGTTTTGGACATCCATACGGACAAGTTTTGATCATTGATATTTGGAATTTATTTGTCATTTGTTTTTTGTTATTTGGTCCCGATAGCTATCGGGATTAATTCAAAATTTGTCTGACTTTATGGACGAACACTAATTAACATATAATTTGTTAATAAATAATAAATAAATAAAATATTCTGTATAATTTATACTTTAATTTTAAGCATAAAAAATAAGTGAAATGATTAAATTTGATTTGCCCAAAAATCAGTCGTCAATAATTAAGGTTATCGGAGTAGGTGGCGGTGGTAGTAATGCAGTAACACACATGTTTAACCAGGGTATTAAAGATGTGGATTTCATTCTTTGTAATACCGATGCCCAGGCAATGAATGTTAGCCCTATTCCGACAAAAATCCAGCTTGGCAGTAAAGGATTAGGTGCCGGCTCAATTCCTTCGGTAGGAAGAGATGCAGCAATTGAAAAAATTGATGATATAAAAAATGTTTTGGAAAAAAACACCAAAATGTTATTTGTTACTGCCGGAATGGGAGGTGGAACCGGAACAGGAGCTGCTCCTATAATTGCATCAGTGTCAAAAGAATTGGATATTTTAACGGTTGGGATTGTGACGATTCCTTTCTCTTTTGAAGGACGAAAACGAAGATTACAAGCCGAAGAAGGAATCGAAGAATTGCGAAAACATGTTGACACACTTTTGGTTATTTGTAATGACAAACTCAGGGAATTGCATGGTGACCTAAAGCTTTCGGAGGCATTTCATCAGGCAGATAATATTTTAACCACAGCAGCCAAAGGTATTGCTGAAATAGTTACTGTTACAGGCTATATTAATGTTGATTTTGAAGATGTCAAAACTGTAATGAAAAACAGCGGAAAAGCTATAATGGGATCAGCAACTGCTGAAGGTGAAAACAGGTCGGTAGAAGCTGTGAAAACTGCATTATCTTCACCATTATTAGATGATAACGAAATTGCAGGAGCAAGTGATATTTTATTGTATATCACATCAGGAGTTGAAGAAATTTCAATGGACGAAGTAACGGAAATCACTGATTATATTCAACGGGAAGCCGGTATGAATGCTGAAATTATTTGGGGTAATGGAAACGATGAATCATTAGGAAATAAAATCGGTGTAACGATAATTGCAACAGGGTTCAATGCAGAAAGGAAATTGAAAAGCCTGGCAGAGAAAAAAACAGTTTATGATTTACATGATGATGTAAGAAAAGATGAAAAATTTGAATCTGAAGTTGTTGAAGAAAAGAATGAAAAAATCGAACTGATTAGAAAAAAGGATAAAGAAATTGATACAAATCCATTAGTTAAAGAAGAATTATCCGAAGAAAAACAACCCCTGATATTTAGGGTAGGATCTGCTTCGGAAAAAACAAAAGAAACGAAAATCACTGAACCTACTTTGATAAAAAAAGATGTAAAAGAAGAATCAGAAGTTGTTAGTTTGTTTAAGAAACCGCAAAGCTTATATATAGATAAAAAAATTCAGGAAAAAGAAATAAATGATATTGAGAAAAAATCACAGGAAAGAATTAAAAAACTAAAGGATTTAAGTGTTAAATTAAAATCTCCGGGTGGATTAGCCGAGCTTGAAAACGAACCTGCTTATTTAAGACGAAATGTTAAATTATCAGATACGAAACCTTCTTCCGAATCGGAAGTGTCGCGCTACACTTTATCAGAAGATGAAGATAGCAATACCGAAATAAAATCAAATAATTCATTTTTGCATGATAATGTGGATTAGCTCCTAATATTAAAAAATTTACCAATATGTTTTCTATATCTTTTTTATCAAATTGTGTACAAGCTAATGTTACAAGTGGCAGTGGCAGTGGCAGCAGCAGTAGCAGTGGGAATTTTCCTGCTACTGCTGCTGCCTCTGCTACTTGTTTATTAATTCCCAACTCAGTTGGTTTTAGTTTTAAACTTGCTTATAAAATAACATTGTAACTTTAAATAGAATAATCATGACTCTTGAGAGAAAAATCAATGATGATATTAAAGCAGCAATGCTTGCAAGAGATAAGAAAAAATTAGATGCATTGAGAGCTGTTAAATCTGCATTATTACTGGCTAAAACCGGAAAAGATGTTAGAGGAGGTGAGATTCCCGGGCAAGTTGAAATGTCACTTCTTCAAAAATTGGTAAAACAGCGCAAAGAATCTGCCGGGATTTTTAAATCGCAAAACCGGAATGACCTGGCTGAAGAAGAATTATTTCAGGCATCGATAATTGAAAAATATTTACCCGAACAAATCAGCGAAGAAGAACT
>JAUWSB010000132.1 GCA_030610255.1 Bacteroidota bacterium | reverse complement strand
GGTAATCAGGTAATACATGCAAAAGTACCATTGGTAGAAATGTTCGGATATGTCACAACCTTACGAACAATTTCATCAGGAAGGGCAACTTCAAATCTTGAATTTTCGCATTATGCCGAAGTGCCTCAGGGAATTACTGATGAGGTTTTATATAAGATTAAGGGGTATGTGGTAAATTGTTAATGAGACTGAAATTATAAAAGGCGTCGCCGCAATATAATTTCATAGTCGAATTAATCCCGATAGCGAGGAACGAGCGTATCGGGATATTTAAGATAAAAGAGAAAAACAAAGAAAACGTTTTCATTAATAAAAATAAAATAACGTGAGTCAAAAAATTAGAATAAAGTTAAAATCATACGATCATAATTTGGTAGATAAATCTGCCGAAAAAATCGTAAAAACTGTAAAATCAACGGGTGCGGTTGTTAACGGACCAATACCATTACCAACGAATAAAAAAATATATACAGTTCTAAGAGCGACTTTTGTTAATAAAAAATCAAGAGAGCAATTTCAACTATGTTCTTATAAAAGACTTTTAGATATTTACAGTACAACTACTAAAACAATTGATGCATTAATGAAACTGGAATTACCCAGTGGAGTAGAAGTAGAGATTAAAGTTTAGTTATATATATAAAAAATTATATATAAAATGTCAGGATTAATTGGAAAAAAAATAGGAATGACCAGCATTTTTAGCAAAGATGGTAAAAATTTACCATGTACCGTTATTGAAGCTGGACCATGTGTTGTAACACAGGTGCGAACAAAAGCCAAGGATGGATATGATGCGATTCAGTTAGCTTATAAAGATAAAAGTGAAAAACATGTTTCAAAAGCATTAAAGGGACATTTTTCCAAAGCAGGAGTTTCGCCAAAAAAAATTGTTAGGGAATTCACCAGATTTGAAGCCGGACACCAAAAGAAATTTGGTGATGTTTTAACTGTGGATATATTTGTTGAGGGTGAATTTATTGATGTTGTCGGAACTTCAAAAGGAAAAGGCTTCCAGGGAGTTGTGAAACGGTATAATTTCAAAGGTGTGGGTGATGCCACGCATGGTCAGCATAACAGATTGAGAGCGCCGGGTTCGATAGGAGCATCATCTGATCCTTCACGGGTTTTTAAAGGTATGAGAATGGCCGGCAGAACAGGCGGTAATCGTGTAAAAATGATAAACCTGAAGGTATTGAAAATTATTGCCGAGAAAAATTTGATAATTGTTAAGGGTGCAGTACCCGGTCCGAAAAATTCATATTTAATTATTGAAAGATGGAGTTAGCAGTATATAAAATTACCGGAGATAAAACTACGAAAAAAGTAGAATTAATCGATTCGATTTTTGCTATTAAGCCGAATGATAATGCCATTTATATGGATGTAAAACAATTTATGGCAAATAACAGACAAGGCACGCATAGTACAAAAGAAAGAAATGCTGTAGCCGGAAGCAGAAGAAAAATCAAAAGGCAAAAAGGAACGGGAACTGCCCGTGCCGGTGATATTAAGTCACCAATATTCAGAGGAGGAGGCAGGGCTTTTGGTCCTCATCCGAGAGATTACAACTTTAAGCTTAATAAAAAACTAAAAAAAATAGCCCGTAAATCTGCTTTAACTTATAAAGCAAAAGATAATAATATTTTGATTCTTGAAGATTTTGATTTTGATTCACATAAAACTAAAAATTATATTGAGTTTTTAAATAACTTTAATCTTGCAGACTCAAAAACATTATTAATTCTTACGGAAACAAAAGAAAACATATACTTATCATCACGGAACATAAAAAAAACTAAAATTACAAGAGCATCAAGTATAAATACTTATGATATATTAAATGCAAACAGCTTATTGATTTCTGAAAGTTCTTTAAAAGAAATTGAGGAATTATTCGCATAATAATATAAATAATAAATTTTAAAACAATGGGTATTATAATAAAGCCGGTGATAACAGAAAAAATGACAAGTTTGGGCGAGAAATTAAACAGATATGGTTTTATTGTTCAAAAAACCGCAAATAAACTTCAAATCAAAGAAGCAGTAGAAGAAACTTACGGAGTTGAAGTTGAATCTGTGAATACAATGAATTATTCAGGCAAAACCAAATCGCGTTTTACAAAAGCCGGACTTATTACCGGAAAATCCAAATCATATAAAAAAGCTATAGTTACATTAGCTGAAGGTGAAACAATTGATTTTTACAGCAATATTTAAATAGATGGCTTTAAAGAAATACAAACCGACAACACCCAGTCAACGCTTTAAAATAATAAGCGCTTTTGACGATATTACAAATACAAAACCGGAGAAATCATTATTAGCTCCGAAGAAAAAATCAGGAGGAAGGAACAGTGAAGGAAAAATGACCATGAGATACATGGGTGGTGGTCATAAACAAAAGTACAGGATAGTTGATTTTAAAAGAGAGAAAGAAGGTGTTCCTGCGATAGTAAAAACAATTGAATATGATCCGAACAGAACATCGCGGATAGCATTAGTGTTTTATGCTGATGGGGAAAAAAGATATATCATTGCTCCTCACGGATTAGAAGTTGGACAACAGATAGTATCAGGTAAAGGAGTTTCTCCTGATATTGGAAACACAATGTATTTAAGCGAAATCCCGTTCGGAACGATTATTCATAATATTGAACTCAAACCCGGAGGAGGGGCTAAGATGGCAAGAAGTGCAGGTTCACACGCCCAATTGATGTCAAGGGATGGAAAATTTGCAATTATAAAACTGCCTTCAGGCGAAACAAGAATGGTTCTTCAAACTTGTAAAGCTACTGTTGGTATGGTGTCAAATTTAGACCATAGTCTTGAACGCTCTGGGAAAGCCGGTAGAAGCAGATGGCTTGGAAGACGACCGAGAACAAGAGGTGTGGCAATGAATCCTGTTGATCATCCGATGGGTGGTGGCGAAGGCAGAGCATCTGGCGGTCACCCGCGTTCAAGAAAAGGATTGCCTGCTAAAGGATTTAAAACAAGATCAAAGAAAAAGTATTCAGATAAATATATTATTGAAAAAAGAAAGAAATAATTAAAATTAAAATTTGTTAATATGAGTCGTTCTCTAAAAAAAGGCCCTTTTATAAATTATAAACTTGAGAAAAAAGTTCTTGAAATCGGTGGAAGTAAAAAGAAAACCGTTATTAAAACATGGTCAAGAGCATCAATGATTTCTCCTGATTTTGTTGGACAAACTATTGCTGTTCATAATGGAAACAAATTTATACCTGTTTATATAACCGAGAATATGGTTGGTCATAAATTGGGCGAGTTTGCTCCTACAAGGATATTTAGAGGTCATGCAGGGAGAAAAAAGGATAAAGGTAGAAAATAATTTTAATTTTTAAAATTTTAAGAAATGGGAGCAAGAAAACATTTAAGAGCAGAACAATTAAATGAAGCAAAGAAAAATAATTACTTTGCCAGACTGAATAATTGTCCTACTTCACCCAGAAAAATGAGATTAGTTGCTGATTTGATCAGAGGGATGAATGTTGAAACAGCATTACAGGTATTAAAAAAATCGCCTAAAGAATCTTCAAACAGGTTGCACAAACTTCTGATTTCAGCAATAGCAAACTGGCAGACTAAAAACGAGGGTGTTAGAATTGAGGATAGCAACTTATATATTAAGGAAATATCTGTTGACAGTGCAAGGCAGTTGAAAAGGATCAGACCAGCACCCCAGGGACGTGCCCACAGAATTAGAAAACGCTCTAATCACGTTACTATAATTCTTGATAGCAGAACCAGGATAATTAATGAAGAAAATAATTTAAAAGAAATAAAAAAATAATTAATAATAACTTAATGGGACAAAAAACAAATCCAATAGGCTTAAGATTGGGAATCATAAAAGGATGGGACTCTAATTGGTACGGCGGTAAAAATTTTGAACCTAAACTTATTGAAGACGATAAAATAAGAAAATACCTCCATGCCCGTTTGGCAAAGGCAGGTATTTCAAAAATTATCATTGAACGTACACTTAAACTTGTTACTGTTAACATTTTTACTGCTCGCCCCGGAATAATAATCGGAAAAGGCGGACAGGAAGTTGATAGATTAAAAGAGGAGTTGAAAAAGATAACAAAAAAAGAAATTCAAATTAATATTTCTGAAATTAAGCGACCTGAATTAGATGCAGTAATTGTTGCAAATACTATTGCAAAACAAATTGAAGGAAGAATTTCATACCGCAGGGCAATAAAAACTGCCATAGCTTCAACAATGAGAATAGGAGCAGAAGGAATCAAGGTTTTGATTTCGGGCAGGTTAGGGGGAGCAGAAATGGCACGTAGCGAAATGTATAAAGAAGGAAGAACACCACTTCATACTTTAAGAGCTGACATTGATTATACCCTTACTGAAGCTCATACGACTTATGGGAGGATTGGAATAAAAGTGTGGATTTGTAAAGGCGAAATATACGGAAAACCAGAATTGGTGCCATCTATCGGTATCGGCTCAAAATCAAAACAAGCAGGGTCAAGATATAAAGCACCTCGTAAAAGAAGATAAATAAACATTAATATTTCAAAATAGTAATAATGTTACAGCCAAAGAAAACAAGATACAGAAGAATGCAAAAGGGCAAAATGAAGGGTAATTCCCAAAGAGGGAATCAACTTGCATTTGGGTCGTTTGGCATTAAAGCATTAGAAGAAACATGGATAACCGGAAGGCAAATTGAAGCAGCACGTCAGGCGGTTACACGTTATATGAAACGTGAAGGACAGATATGGATAAGAATATTTCCTGACAAACCTATCACTAAAAAACCTGCTGAGGTTCGTATGGGTAAAGGTAAGGGTGCTCCCGAATATTTTGTCGCAAGGGTTACTCCCGGAAGAATTTTGTTTGAAGCCGAAGGCGTTCCTCTTAAAATTGCTAAAGAAGCATTAAGATTAGCTGCACAAAAGCTTCCAATAACTACAAAATTTGTCATCAGAAGAGATTATGTTGAATATTCAAAATAATTAAAATGGAACAAGAAGTAATTATAGAAATGAGTACTGTTGAACTCATGGAAAGGTTAGAAGAAGAAAGAAAACAACTAACTAAACTCATACTTAACCATGCAGTTTCTCCGTTGGAAAATCCGAATAAAATTAAGATATTCAGGAGAATGATTGCAAGAATTGAAACAGAATTAAAAAAACGAAGTATTGAGGAAAATCAAACTGAAAAAGTTCAGCAATAAAACAATTTATTAAGAACATGGAAAGAAATTTAAGAAAAGAAAGAATAGGAATAGTTGTGAGCAACAAGATGAACAAATCAATTGTTGTTGAGATTGGTAGAAAGGTTAAGCACCCTATCTACGGTAAGTTTGTGAAAAAAACATCAAGGTTCACTGCTCATGACGAAAAAGATGACTGTAATATTGGCGATACGGTTCGTATTATGGAAACCAGACCATTAAGTAAAAATAAATGCTGGAGATTAATTGAAATAATTGAAAGAGCTAAATAATTATGATACAACAAGAATCAAGATTAGCAGTAGCTGACAACAGCGGAGCAAAAGAAGTTTTATGCATCAGAGTTCTTGGCGGAACAAAAAAAAGATATGCATCAATCGGAGACCAGATTATTATTACGGTTAAAAATGCTATGCCTTCCGGAAATATAAAAAAAGGCACAGTATCAAAAGCTGTTGTTGTTAGAACAAAAAAAGAAATCAGAAGAAGCGATGGTTCATACATTCGTTTTGATGATAATGCAGTTGTTATTCTAAATAATGTCGGCGAAATGTTAGGTACCCGTATTTTTGGTCCCGTTGCCCGTGAATTAAGAGATAAAAAATTTATGAAAATAGTTTCATTGGCACCTGAAGTGCTTTAATTATAATATTTATACAAATCATGCGAACAAAGTTACATATAAAAAAAGGTGACACTGTAATGGTTATTGCCGGAAATAACAAGGGACAGCAAGGCAGAGTGCTTAAAATTAATGCTTCTGATAATAAAGCAATTGTTGAAGGAATCAATATGATTTCAAAACATACAAAACCAAATGCCGATAATCCTAAGGGTGGTATCATTAAACGTGAATCGCCTATTCATCTTTCAAACCTGATGGTGATTGATTCATCGGGAAAACCAACAAGAATTGGAAGAAAATTGGATGAAAAACAAAACAAGTCGGTTCGTTATTCTAAAAAAACAGCGGAGGTAATAAAGTAATGAACTATTCACCAAGATTAAAAGATAAATATTACGAAGAAATAGTACCTGCTTTAGTTAAGCAGTTCGGTTATAAAGGCAAAATGCAGGTTCCCAGGCTTAAAAAGATTTCTTTAAACCAGGGCTTAGGTGCTGCAATAACCGACAAAAAACTGATTGATAGTGGAGTAGAAGAAATGACACTTATATCAGGACAGAAAGCTGTTCCAACACGATCAAAAAGAGACATTTCTAACTTTAAATTAAGAAAAGGTATGCCTATTGGTGTCAGAGTTACTCTACGGGGTGTAAAAATGTATGAATTTTTAGACAGATTGATAGCTGTTTCAATCCCGCGTATCAGGGATTTCAGGGGAATTAATGATAAAGGTTTTGATGGAAAAGGCAATTATACTTTGGGTATTCCCGAACAAATCATTTTTCCTGAAATTAATATAGATAAGGTTAGCAGGATTAATGGCATGGATATTACTTTTGTAACTTCTGCCAATACTGATAAAGAATCGATGGCATTATTAAAAGAATTTGGATTACCATTTAAAAATAAAAAAAAATAATATTCTATGGCTAAAGAGTCAATAAAAGCGAGAGAAATTAAAAGACAAAAACTCGTTAAAAAATATGCTGACAAAAGAGCTGCATTAAAAGCAGCAGGCGATTATGTTGGTTTACAGAAATTACCAAGAAACGCATCACCTGTTAGATTACACAACAGATGTAAATTAACAGGACGTCCAAGAGGGTATATGCGTCAGTTTGGAATTTCCCGT
>JAUWSB010000112.1 GCA_030610255.1 Bacteroidota bacterium | reverse complement strand
TATAAACATGCAATCCCTTCGGGATTAAAAAACAAGAAACAATATTCAATAAATTTACATAATTATGGCAGGAACATTTTCACAAATTTATATTCAGGTAATCTTTGCTGTTAAAGCAAGAAATAGTTTAATTGGTAAAGAGTGGGAAGAAGAATTGTATAGATACATTACGGGTATTGTTCAGAATAAGGGACAAAAAATGTTGGCAATTCATGGAATTCCTAACCATATTCATTTTTTAATTGGAATGAAACCAAGTTGTTGTTTATCTGATTTGGTTAGAGAAGTAAAAAAATCATCAAACAGTTTTATTAAAGAAAAAAAGTTTAGTAAGTTTAAATTTGATTGGCAGGAAGGATATGGTGCTTTTTCTTATAGCCATTCGGCTTTGGATAATGTGATTGCATACGTGATGAATCAAAAGGAGCATCACAAAAAAAGAACATTTAAAGAGGAGTATATGGAATTTTTAAATAAGTTTGAAATTGAATTTAAGGATGAATATTTATTTGAATGGATAGAAGATTAAATTTATTTTTTGATCGAATCTCAAGGATTCAAATGTTTATAGAAAAACAGATACGAATAAAACATTCGACCCCGTAAGGGTCGTATAAACAAATGGAATTTTTAATGCTATAAACATGCAATCCCTTCGGGATTAAAAAAAACAGGGAAGATAAAAACTATCTCAACCTGTCGGAAGATCTTATAAGTCTCTCATCTTTTCTGACACCCCTGTATGAAAGAACTAAAAATATCAATGAAATTATCGGCATAATTGAACCGGCTAAATCAAAATCTCCTTCAACGCCTGCCTGTTTTTCAATAAGATTGTTATAAATAAAATAAATACCGACAATTAAAATAACATTAAGTAAAATATTTATTTTTATTAGTTTAAGCTGTAATCTTCTTTTCTTGTATAAAAAAATGATTATAAAACTCAAAGCACCAATTATTAAAACAAAAAACAATAATGGCAAAGTAAATAAGTTGCTGAATAATTGTTCACTGCCGGGAACTAAATTCTTTAGTTCCAGTATATTTAACTGTAATATATGGAACTCCCCGTAATAACTGATTATTGGAAAGAAAAACATAAGCAGCATTGCAACAAATGCTATAAGTAAAAAAAATGATTGAATTCGCTGTACCATAAGTCAATTTTTTTAAAAACTGTTGCAAATATATAAATCATTTATCAATCCGTATTTAAAATATTCAATTTATTTAATTTGGAAATTTTACAATTATTCGATGGATAAATACAGATATTGGCAAAATCATAACGAATATTCAGTAGATTTATTCAAAAAAATATAATTTTATTTTAATTTTATTTAATATTTTTTTGTTATTCATAATAATTTTGTATTTTTGCAAATACTTTAAAATATCCCTTAGATACTTTCTTAAATTTTTCTATAGAAAATTCTTTACTTAATTAATTATTTAATCTCAACTTATAGGTATATTATCAAAAAAATATTTACTTAATATCTCTTCTGCAAATTTCAAACAAATTAAAATAAACATTAAATGTACGACATTATTGAACTCAATGCAAAGTTAGTTCCTGAGTTAAAGGAAATTGCAAAAAAATTAAACATTCCTAAATCTGAAAAACTTGTTAAACAGGATCTTATTTATAAGATACTTGATCATCAGGCATTAAATCCTTCACAGGAAATTCTGGCAAAAGAAAAAAAAGATTTTAAAAAATCATATCATCAGAAACGAAAAAGAACAACACATAATATTAAAGAGGCAGATAACAAAATTCAAGAAGAAAAAGTAACAACCACCGAAATAAAAAAACAACCTCCTAAAAAAATAGTTAAGGATAATGATTTACCTGCTTCCACTCATTTACCTGCTTCCACTCATTTACCTGCTCCCACTCATTTACCTGAAAAAGCCGATGCTGTTCCATTGAAAATTTCAGATACTAAGATTAATAAAATCAAAGAACCAAACCCTGCAAAAGATACTGCTATTATTAAAGATAACATAAAAGAAGCTGATACCGAACGTAAAAAGAAATACGATTCAAATAGAAGTTACAGGGATCATTCAACACGAAGCAAACAAGGCGATAGAAGAAAAGATGAATATTCATTTGAATTTGAAGGAATTGTTACAAGCGAGGGTGTGCTTGAAGTAATGCCTGACGGATATGGATTCCTGCGCTCATCGGATTACAATTACCTTAACTCACCTGATGATATTTATGTTTCACAATCCCAGATAAAATTATTCGGTTTAAAAACAGGTGATACACTAAAAGGAAGTATTAGGCCTCCAAAAGATACTGAAAAATATTTTCCTTTGATAAAAATTGAATTAATTAACGGCAAAATTCCCGATGAAGTTCGTGACAGAATTCCTTTTGATTTTTTAACTCCGCTTTTCCCTATAGAAAAATTTAAACTAACAGGTCATCCTGAGGATTCTCTCTCAACAAGAGTTATTGATATGTTTACTCCAATCGGCAAAGGACAGAGAGGACTAATCGTAGCTCAACCAAAAACAGGAAAAACCGTTCTTTTAAAAGAAGTTGCAAATGCCATTGCTTATAATCATCCCGAAGCATATTTAATTGTACTTTTAATTGATGAACGCCCTGAGGAGGTTACGGATATGGAAAGAAGCGTTAAAGCAGAAGTAATATCTTCAACCTTTGATGAACCTGCCGAACGACATGTTAAAATTGCCAATATAGTTTTGGAAAAAGCTAAACGTTTAACCGAATGCGGACATGATGTAGTTATTCTTTTAGACTCGATCACACGATTGGCAAGAGCTTACAATACGGTTTCTCCTGCGTCAGGTAAAGTTTTATCAGGTGGTGTTGAAGCCAATGCTTTACAAAAGCCAAAACGTTTCTTTGGTGCTGCCCGAAAAATTGAAAACGGTGGCTCACTGACAATCCTTGCTACAGCATTGATTGATACCGGCTCAAAAATGGATGAAGTGATATTTGAAGAATTCAAGGGAACAGGTAATATGGAATTGCAGTTAGACCGTAAACTTTCAAATAAACGTATTTATCCGGCTATTGATATTGTTGCTTCAAGTACACGAAGAGAAGACCTGTTGCTTGAAAAAGAATCATTACAAAGAATATGGATACTCAGAAACCACCTCGCTGATATGAACCCACTTGAAGCTATGGAATTCTTGAGAGACAGAATGAAATTTACTAAAAGCAACGAAGAATTTCTGATATCTATGAATGGCTGAGTCAAGACAAAAGATAAAAGATAAAAGGAAAAAATAAAAAGTAAATAGCTAGTAGAGATAGATACGAATTACGCCCTTCGTCTTCCTGCCTACAGGCAGGTAGGCGCTCAGGTTGACGATTGTTACGGATTACGAATTACGGACTACCGACTGCGGATTGCTATTGCCTACTTCTTCAAAATCTTTCTTGCAATATTATCAAAATCAATTCCATCAAAATTTCCGGAACTCATCAATAAAAGATTTCTGTTGTTCCATTCCATTTCTAATAAATCCTGAAACAATTCTGATGAATCGGTATAAACCTTTAGATTTTGATTATTAAAAGCATTTTTCACCTGTTCTTTAGTTATCACAGGTAATTTTTTCAACTCTATTGTATGCAGATTAAAATAAACAAAAGGAAAATCGGCATCATCCATACATCCGTTATATAGCTCAATAAAATCCTTATTTAAACTGCTGAAAGTATGCAACTCAATACATGCAACCAATTCCTTTTCAGGAAACTGTTCTTTTAGAGCTTTAACAGTAGCTTTAAGTTTTGATGGTGAATGTGCAAAATCCTTGTAAATAAATGTTGAATCATTTTTATCAATCAGTTCAAGCCTTTTTGAAGCTCCTTTATATGATTTAATAGCTTCATAAAACTGTTTATCGCTAACTCCCAATTCAATACAAACCAACCTTGCACCATTAATATTTTTTAAATTATGCTCACCGAAAATTTTTAACGGAATCCATTTGTCTTTGTATTTAATATAAGTAACACCATTTTCAATTTTGTTTTGAGGTAATGAATAAGGAAGTTTTTTTATTGTACCTTTTGATGATATTGCAATATTTTTAACCTCACGATCATCTTCACAATAAACCAATGTGCCGTCATCTTCAATTAAATTAACAAAAATTTCAAATTGCTCAAGATAAAAATCATAAGTTGGAAAAACATTTATATGGTCCCATGCTATTCCACTCAGTAAAGCAATATTAGGTTTGTATAAATGAAATTTCGGCCGTCTGTCAATAGATGATGTCAGGTATTCATCACCTTCAATTAACATAATTTTTGTTTTATCCGATAACTTCACCATAACTTCAAATCCCTCAAGCTGAGCACCGATCATATAATCACAATCAATATTAAAATAATTTAATGTGTGAAGTATCATTGCAGTAATTGTAGTTTTTCCGTGGCTCCCTCCTATTACAACACGGGTTTTGTTTCTGGACTGCTCGTATAAATATTCAGGATAAGAATATATTTTTAATCCTAATTCCTGAGCTTTTAATAATTCGGGATTATCGGCTCTAGCGTGCATTCCAAGAATTACAGCATCAATATCTTTAGTGATTTTATCAGGAAACCATCCTTCTTTTTCAGGTAAGATATTATATTTTTTAAGCCGGCTTTTTGATGGTTCAAAAATCTCATCATCAGAACCGTTAATCTTATAAGCTTTTTTTTGTAGGGCAATTGCAAGATTGTGCATTGCACTTCCGCCGATTGCTATAAAATGAACTTTCATTATTTAAAATATTTAATAATATTTGACTTGAATAATTGACAAATATAACTGATTTGTATAAAACTATGTTATTGAAATATTGGCTAAATATTATTTTGAAGTGTTGGAAATGAAATAAAAGCTATCTTTGACAATAAACTATTATAAAAAACTCTTTATATGAAAATCGAATATAATAACCTTTATACCCATTTTGTTTTCTCAACATTATCAACAAAACTTGGGAAAAAATAAGGTAATAAAGTTTTAGTCTGTGTTTACATTTTTTTACTAAGGTTAATAGTTTGAATCCATACGGACTAACTTCGTGTCGTAAGGTTTTTAATAAAATAAGGTGTTGTTTAAGGATTAATGCATATTTCTAAAACCTTATTTTTTCAAAAACCTTAAACCTTAGTAAAAAAACATGACGACAACCTCGCCAACCTTACGACACGAAGTTAGTCCGTATGGATAACCTTATTTTGGAGAGAAGCAAGGATGAGAAATTCCTGAATAATAATGATTACCTTTTTTTGTGATGCTGATAGATAACGGAGCAGTGTTGCTTAAAGATATTATAAATAAATTTTTACTCCCAGCACATCAAAATAATATTTAGCCTGGATTCTTCAAATAATGGTACAAAACTTATATTATAATTATATTTGCCAGCTTAAACAAGTGCTTATTAATTTATAAAAATTCAAATTTTATGAATTTAGAACAAATTGAAAATCTAAATAAGGAATTTCAAAATTCTTCACCACAGGAAGTCATTTCATTTTTCTTATTAAATTACCCTGAAAAAATTGCCTTTGCAACAAGTCTTGGAATTGAAGATCAGGTTATAACCGAGATGATTGTTTCAATCAATAAATCCATAAAAATATTTACTCTTGACACAGGCAGATTATTTCAGGAAACTTATGATTTAATCCAAAAAACAAACAGCCGGTATAAAATTAATATTGAAATATATTTTCCGGATACCAGACAAGTCGAGAAAATGGTTAAAGAAAAAGGAATAAACCTTTTTTACGAAAGCATTGAAAACCGCAAGCTTTGCTGCCATGTACGTAAAATTGAATCATTAAAAAGGGTTATAAATAATTTTGATTTCTGGATAACAGGATTAAGAAAGAAACAATCGGAAATACGTGCAAATGATAAACTTATTGAATGGGATAAAGTAAACGGGCTTATTAAAGTTAATCCACTGATAAAATGGACGGAAAAAGATGTATGGAATTATATTAAAGAAAAAAATATCCCTTATAATTCACTTCATAATAAAGGTTTTAAAAGTATTGGATGCGTGCCTTGTACACGTGCAGTTGAAGATAGTGAAGATTCCCGCTCAGGAAGGTGGTGGTGGGAAAATGACGGACACAAAGAATGTGGGTTGCATAAGAGGTGAAGGATAAAGTTTAAAGTTCAAAGGCTAAAGGCTAAAGGCTAAAGTATAAAGTATAAAGGTAATCAGTAATTAGAGTCGGTCTATAAGGTCCGAAAGTTAAAATAAATATTAAAAATGACAAATGACAAGCACCAAATTTCAAACCTGCCCGTCCGTTCAGGCGGGTAAATTCCAATATTCAAAAATTCAATGACCAAAACAGTTTCGGTCATCCATACGGACAAGTTTTGTTATTTGCCCGCCCGACTGCAGGACTTCAATCATTCGGGCGTGTTTTTTGTTATTTGGTCCCGATAGCTATCGGGATTAATTAAAAAATTGTTTGACTTTATGGGCAGACACTAATTAGTCCGTCCATAAAGTCGTTATTTTTGATTTCAGAATAACGATTAACCCCGATACGCTAAAGCTAAGGGACAGGCGATTTCTGATTTATGAAGTTATTGAAAAAACGATTAAAGAACTCTTTACCTTAATGCACCTGCAAACGATATCCTTCTCAGTGATATATTAACAGGATTGGTTTGTTCAACCCAGGTATTACCGCCATCATTTGTATATAATATATATCCACCTGGCTCTTCAATATTAACTGATACAATCCAGGCAGTATATTCATCAAAGGCAGTAATTCCCATGTATTCAGCTGATGGTAAACCAGCGGGAGAGGATTGTAGTATCCATGCACTATCTAAATCAGTCAATTTACAAATATTTTTATAATCACTTGCTACCCAAACAATATTCTCATTAATTATACAAACCCCATTATTGTGAAGAGGACCTAATGGTGTACTCTTGTTTGTCCAGGTCTCACCACCGTCTAATGTATATAAAGCTTGTCCTGCTCCAACTGTCCAGGCAACATTATGATTAATAGCATGAACATCAATTAAAGCATTAGGTATATTGCCTGTATGCAGACTGTCCAAACCTTGTCTTGTCCAGGTATCGCCACCATTTGAGGTATGAAGGATTACAGCAAGTGTATCTCCGATTCCAACAGCCCAAACATTATTATCATCTGTTGCATAAACCATCTGAAATGGAACATTTGAAAGCTTGCCTTTATTTTGTTGAGTCCAATTTGTTCCGCCATCTGTAGTTTTTAAAATAGTCCCTTCATCTCCAGCAGCCCAGGCAATATTATTATTTATGACACTAATACCTTCTAACTCAACGTCAGGGATGCTTTGTGCAGAACCTAATCTAATCCAGGTTTCTCCCCCATCAGATGTTTTTAGAATTGTTGCATATCCATCAATATTTCCACCAACCGCCCATACATTCTTTTTATCAATTACACAAACATCCGCAAAGGAAGTGTTTGGTATTGTTTGTGCATTTCCTTGTCTTACCCAGGTTTTACCACCATTATTTGTATAGATGATTGTTCCATATCCATCAAGAGTATCTCCAACAGCCCAGCCATATATTCCCGTATCAATGGGTTGTGAGGTATTTTTATTCTTTTTACAACTTATTGAAAAAATTATTAAACCTGTAAAAGTAAAGATTGAAATAAATAATACTAAGCGTTTCATAATTGTAAATTTTATTTATTTGAAATAATTTTCACAAATATAATCATTATTCGCTGAAACTTCGGGATGATTTTTCCTGCCACTAATTTTAACCACCCCTGCCCCTCCTAAAATTAGGAGGGGAGGTATTTGCACATATTCCATTGCCCCCTCACCCAATAACTCCATCACTCAATCACTCCATCACTC
>JAUWSB010000136.1 GCA_030610255.1 Bacteroidota bacterium | reverse complement strand
TTGGAATTATTTCAACAGGTGATGAAATTGTGGAGCCAAAATATAAACCTGACTTATCACAAATCAGGAACAGTAATGCTTACCAGTTGATTGCACAGGTGGAGAAAATGGGAGCAATCCCCAAATATTTCGGAATAACAGGGGATGATGAACAAGCAAGTTATAAAATTATTAAAAAAGCATTGAACGGGAGTGATATATTGCTTTTAACCGGTGGTGTTTCAATGGGCGATTTTGATTTTATTCCCGAAATATTCGACAAATTAAAAGTGAGGCAGTTATTTCAAAAGCTGGCAATTAAGCCCGGCAAACCAACAATATTTGGCATTCGTAATAAGAAATTTGTTTTTGGGTTGCCCGGTAATCCTGTATCATCTTTTAATATTTTTGAGTTACTAACTAAGCCGTTTATTTATAAAATGATGGGTTATGATTATAAACCTCTGAACATAAAAATGCCAATGGGTAAAACTTATAAAAGAAAAAAATCAGACAGAAAATCATTTATTCCTGTTAAGATAAAAAATGGCTTGGTATTTCCTTTGGAATATCATGGCTCGGCTCATATAAATGCACTTTCTGATGCTGATGGCTTAATTTCTGTTCCAATTGGTAAAACGATTTTAAATAAAGGAGATTTAATTGATGTTAGACAGATTTAATCGTAAAATAAACTATCTGCGAATATCCGTCACCGATCGTTGTAATCTCAGATGCAAATACTGCATGCCTGAGAGCGGAATAGAATTATTGAAACACGAAGATATTTTAAGGTTCGATGAAATAGTAAATGTTGTTAAAGTAGCTGTAGATTCAGGAATTGATAAGATGAGAATTACCGGTGGTGAACCTTTGGTGAGAAAAGATATTGTTAAGCTTGTTTCTATGATACGCAAAATTGATGGGATTAAAGACCTTTCAATGACCACTAATGGTATTTTTTTGGATCAATTTGCCGAAGATTTAAAAAAAGCAGGCTTGCAACGGATAAATGTCAGCCTTGACACTATTGATCAGGAAACATATAAATTGTTAACACGCGGAGGGACTGTTAACAGGGTTTTTAAAGGTATTGAAGCTGCAAAAAATGCCGGACTGAAACCCATTAAAGTTAATTGTGTGGTCTGGAATTCATCGCAGGAGGATGATGCTAAAGCAGTTGCAAAATATTGTAAAGAAAATGACTTACAGATTCGTTATATTCATCAAATGAATTTATCAACAGGTGAATTTTCTGTTGTTGAAGGAGGTGATGGAGGTAATTGCATCAAATGTAACCGCTTGCGTTTAACTGCAAATGGAAAGATAAAACCATGCCTTTTCAATGATCTTGAATTTGATGTTAGAAAATTGGGAATAGAAAAAGCATTAAAATTAGCTGTTGAAAATAAACCGAAATCGGGTACTTATAATCAAAGTAATAAATTTTTTAATATTGGCGGATGAAAAAATTAACACATACGGATGACTCGGGCAAAGCAAAAATGGTTGATGTGAGTCATAAAAAAAATCAACTGCGTACAGCCGGAGCCGAGGGCTTTATTACATTAAGCAGTAAAACAATAAAACTGATTAAAGAGAATAACATCAAAAAAGGTGATGTTCTGACCATTGCTGAGATTGCCGGCATTCAGGGAGGGAAAAAAAACAGTGAACTTATTCCGTTGTGCCATCCATTGCAAATTTCAAAGATTGATGTAAAAGCAGAACTTACCGAAAATGGTGTTAAAATTATAAGCGAAGCAAAATGTATCGGGCAAACCGGTATTGAAATGGAAGCACTTACGTCTGTAAGTATAGCATTATTAACAATTTATGATATGTGTAAAGCCATTGATAAAGGAATGACGATTGGAGAGATTAAATTAATAAAAAAGACCAAAACCGATTTATACTAAATCTTAACAAATATTATTATTGAATTAGGAAATCCAGACGGACGCCCTGCGATTGTAATGGAAATAAAGGGAATAAGGGGAATATGGGAAATATGGGGAATAGGGGAAATAAGGAGTTTGAGAAATAATTTTGTAACTATTGAAAATAATAAATCATTTTTATAATAAAGAACTAAAATGGAAAATGTATTTGAGGAACCGCAAGGTGTTTATAATAAGAACCGGGATTTTACATCTCTGATTTGTTGGCAGGATGCCAGGAGGGTCAAATTATTTAGCTATAAAAAGGTTCTTCCTCTGCTTCCTAAAGAGGAAAAATTTAACCTTGATATTCAAATCAGAAAATCATCCTGCAGTTCAACTTCTAACATAGCAGAAGGATATGGTAGATATCATTATCAGGAAGGGCTTCAATTTTACAGGATTTCAAAAGGTTCTACATATGAATCAAAAGACCACTTGATTAGTTGTTATGACTTTGGATTTATAAATGATGATATTTGTAAAGAAGGTTTGGAATTGATTGAAAAAGCAAAGATCAGTATTAATGGGTATATTAATTTCGTTAAAACACAAAAAAAGGGATTGCGGTAAAGATTATCAATTAAAAAAAATTAGAAATGTTTACTCTGAATAATTGTCAGCTTCCAGATCAAAATTGGTATTTTTATATTCCTTCATTAAAAATTCGGGGTGTAAGGGAAATAGTGGAAATAAGGGAAATAGGGGAAATAAAATTGAAATACAATAGAATTACAACTGAATTACAATCGAATGACTTTATACCCCTTATACCTTTATACCCTTATTCCCCCTATACCATTTTTAAAATTTATCATCAAAGCCATAAAATTAGGAATTTTTTAATAAACTGATTAGTTACTAGAAATTAATAGAAATTTAAAATTAAAAAAAATTAAAAAGTACGATGTAATAGTTGTTGGAGGAGGTGCTGCAGGACTTATAGCTGCGGGTACCGCTGCTGAATCAGGTGCCAAAGTATTATTGTTGGAAAAAATGAAACGTCCGGGAAGAAAATTGCGAATTACAGGCAAAGGACGTTGTAACCTGACAAATATTGCTGAAGTATCGGAATTTATAAGTCATATCGGGCCGGATGGACGTTTTCTAAGACAGGCATTTTCTCGTTTTTTTTCAGAGGATTTAATAGGATTTTTTAATACTATTGGAATAAAAACCGTAATTGAAAGGGGAGGAAGAGTGTTTCCTGCAAGCGAAAAAGCACAGGACATTGTGGATTGCCTGGTGAACTGGGTTGAGAAATCAGGAGTGATAATTAAATGTAGTTCAAGTGTAAAAAATTTAAAGATTGAACATAACAGTATAAAAGGTGTTGAATTATCAAACGGAAAAATATTTAATGCAGGTTCTGTGATTATTGCTACAGGTGGAGCTTCTTACCCGGCAACAGGCTCAACAGGTGATGGGTATCGTTTGGCAAAAACAGCCGGCCATACAATTATTCCAATTCGCCCTGCTTTAGTTCCTTTGGAAACTTCAGGCAATATTGCAGCTAAGTTAGAAGGACTAAACCTGAAAAATATATCGGTAAGTGTTTGGAAAGACAGAAAAAAAATAGCTGACAGATTCGGTGAGATGGTTTTTATGCAGTATGGAATTTCAGGACCGGTGATTTTATCATTGAGCAGACAGCTTGGTGAAATTTTTGAAAACGGTCAAAGACTTATATTTTCGATTGATCTTAAGCCGGCTTTAGACTATAAAAAATTAGATAAACGCCTTATTCGTGATATTAATGATTTTGGAAATCTGAAATTTCGGGAAATACTTAGAAAATGGCTTCCGCAAAAAATGATTCCGGTATTTATTGACCTGTTGAAAATTTCTTCTGAAAAAGTTTGTCATCAGTTAAACTCAAAAGAAAGAAAAAAAATACTTTTGCTTTTGAAAGAATTTAAATTAGAACTAACGGGAATAAGAGGTTTTGATGAAGCTATTATTACGGCAGGTGGAGTAAATTTGAAGGAAATTGACCCGAAAACCATGAAATCAAAATTAGTAAAAAATCTATATTTCGCAGGTGAAGTTTTAGATCTGGATGCAGATACAGGTGGTTATAATTTGCAGATTGCATTTTCAACCGGATGGTTGGCAGGCAAATCGGTAGTTAAATAATTATTAAATCATATGATTATAAATCCTGAGAAATATAAATAGGACAGCAGTTTGCAGTCGGCAGTCGGCAGTCAACATTCGCCGATTAATAGACTGGGGACTGAGGACTGAAGACTGGGGATTGAGGACTTGGGACTGATAATAAAAAACCCAAATATTTATAAAATTATAATGGATAAAAATAAAACAAAGATACTCTCAGTAAATATTTCTGAAAAAAAAGGTGTAATCAAACATCCTGTTAAAGAGATTGTATTAAATTCAAAAGGCATTGTTGGAGATGCCCATGCAGGAGACTGGCACAGGCAGGTTAGTTTACTCGGGATTGAAAGTATTGAGAAATTTGAGAAGCTGGCAAACCGTAAAATTAATTATGGTGAGTTTGCCGAAAATATCACAACTAAGGGAATAGAATTATATAAAACAAAACCTTTTGACCGGTTTAAAATCGGAGAGCTTGAACTGGAGGTTACACAAATCGGTAAAGAATGCCATGGTGACTCCTGTGCAATTTTCAGGGAAATTGGAAATTGTGTGATGCCAAAAGAAGGAATTTTTTGCAGAGTTATTAAACCCGGCAAAATTGTTCCCGGAAATATAATGTTATATTATCCGAAAGTTTTTAATATTCTTATTATCACTTTAAGCGACAGGGCAAGCAAAGGTGAGTATGAAGACAAGAGCGGTCCGAAAATTAAAGAACTTGCCGAAAATTATTTCAAAGAAATAAATTGGAAATTTAAAATTGAAAATAAGATAATTCCTGATGACCCGGAAACATTAAAAAATCTTTTGTTAAATGCGAGAGAAAATAATATTGATGTGATTTTTACTACCGGAGGTACAGGAATTGGACCACGTGATTTTACTCCGGAAGTTGTAAAAACCGTTATGGATAAAGAAATACCCGGTATTATGGAACTGATAAGAATAAAGTACGGGCAGGAAAAACCAAATGCCTTGCTAAGCAGGGGAGTGGCAGGAGTTATGGGAAATAGCTTAATTTATTCATTACCAGGAAGTGTTAAAGCAGTTAATGAATATATGAGTGAAATTACAAAGACACTGCAACATTTGATTTTTATGTTGTTTGGGTTGGATGTACATTAGAAATGAGTAATGAGAAATGAGTAATGAGAAATGAGTAATGAGTAATGAGAAATGAGAAATGAGTAATGAGAAATGAGTAATGAAAAATTAGAAATTCAAAAATCTAAAATCTAAAATCATAAATTTAAAATATGACACGCAACGAAGCATTGGATTTACTTCACCAATATATTAAAAACGAAAAAATGCTTAATCATTGTTATGCTTCCGAAGTTGTGATGGAAGCGTTGGCTAAGAGATTAAGCAGGGATGAAAAAAAATGGGCATTAGCAGGTTTGCTTCACGATCTGGATGTTGAACTTGTGAATGCCGACCCAAAAATTCATGGTCTGGAAACAGCAAGAATACTCGAAGAAAAAGGCCTTGACCCGGAAATAGTGGAAGCAATAAAAATGCACAATGAAAAAGCAAGCGGATTGGAACGCAGCACCGAGTTTCAACATGCATTGGCAGCAGGCGAAACAATAACCGGTTTGATTGTGGCAACCACTTTGGTTTATCCTGATAAAAACTTGCAAAGCGTTAAGCCAAAGTCCGTTAGAAAAAGAATGAAGGCAAAAGCCTTTGCCGCTTCCGTGAAACGTGAAAATATAATGGAATGTGAAAAAATCGGTATTCCTATTGATGAGTTTATTATAATTTGCGTTGACGCAATGAAATCAATCAGCGATAAGATTGGACTGTAAAAGTTGTTAACATATAAAAAGTTAAAAATTAATTAAAAATGTTTAAAATAAATCACAAATGTTAAATATCTTTGTTTGTAATTAATCAGTTTATTAATTAATTCATATTATATAGCTTTAATGATAGATTTTGAATATGGTATAAAGGTATAAAGGTATAAAGTAAGGTATTCCCCTTATTTCCCCTATTTCCTTTATTTCCAAATTCAATAGTAATTTGTTAAGTCCGCCTAAGCGGATCATTGTTAATTTAATACTGATTATTTATCTTTGTTTTAATATGTTCAGAAAAATTCCTTCATTCTTAAAAAACAAGTTTTTTTACACTGCTCTGGCATTTATTGTATGGATGTTGTTTTTTGATCAAAATAATTTTATTTCACAGTTTGGGTTATTGTCTGACCTTCGCGAAGTAGAAAATGAAAAACAATATTATCTTCAGGAAATAGAAAATGATAAAAAAGCTACCGAAGAATTAATGACAGATACTATTACCTTAGAGAAATTTGCCCGCGAAAAATACCTGATGAAAAGAGATAATGAAGATATATTTTTAATAGTCAGGGATGAAGAAAAATGAATGAATGGTTGAATGGTTGAATGATTGAATGGTTGAATGATTATCAAAATTTTAAAAGTTGTCCATAAAAAAACTACTTAGTTTCTGTCCATAAAGCCAAACAAATTTTGAATTAATCCTGAAAGCTTTCAGCGATTTTTTAGGTATTGTAAATTAGATTAAATATTTATTTCGACATTAATTATTAATGTTATTTAGAAAAAAACACTCAATAAGCAACACACAATAATCAATAAACAAGTAAAAATTTATAAAAGTATTGAAACTGCGAA
>JAUWSB010000184.1 GCA_030610255.1 Bacteroidota bacterium | reverse complement strand
TACCAGGCACATCTAAATTATGGATAATAATAGCTGTAGTAATGTCAATATTTTACATCTTTATACTTGGCTCTGGAATTGGTTCTTTTGAAGGACATCCAAGCTTGTAGATGTAATAAACGAACGCTCAAATATTTGAATAATATAGTGGAATAAGACTATCGTTTTGTCAAGTGGCGAATTCAAAATATGCTAGGTTTTAAGTCATTTGAAGCAGCCCAGATTACACTTTCGGGTATAGAAACAGTACGAATGATGATTAAAATTAGTGTAACCAAATAATATTTAACCTCGTCTAATAATAATAATACCAAATAACGATTTAACTATGGAAATAGAAATAACAAAGCTCTCAAAAACCTACTCAAATGGAGTAGTTGCATTAAAAAATGTTTCATTGAATATTCCTACCGGTCTTTATGGATTATTAGGTCCAAATGGTGCTGGGAAGTCCACATTGATGCGGATAATAGCGACTTTACAGGAAGCCGATTCAGGCGAAATAAGATTAGGTGATATTGATGTCCTGACCCAAAAAAGGGAGGTTAAAAAGATTCTTGGTTATTTACCCCAGGAATTTGGATTTTATCCCAAAGACAATGCTTACAACCTTCTTGATCAATTTATAATGCTAAAAGGTGTCAGAAACAAAAAAGAACGCCGCGAAAAAGTTGAGATGTTACTAAAGCGTGTAAAACTCTGGAATGAACGAAAACAAAAGCTTAAGACATTTTCGGGTGGGATGAAACAACGTTTTGGAATAGCTCTTGCTTTGCTTGGAAACCCCAAATTAATAATTGTTGATGAGCCCACAGCAGGCCTTGATCCTGAAGAAAGAAATCGTTTTCATAATCTGTTGAGCGAAATCGGTGAAGATATAATTATAATTCTCTCAACCCATATTGTTGCTGATGTGAGCCAGTTATGCTCTAATATGGCTATTATTAATAATGGTGAAATACTATTTAAAGATAATCCTGTTAATGCTATCAATTTCTTAAAAGGTAAAATATGGGAAAAAGATATTCTTAAATCTGATATTGAAAATTATGAAAAAAAATACGATCTTATATCGAATCGTCTTTTTACGGGTAAAACTTTTATTAGAATTTTCTCCGAAACAAAGCCCGAAAACAATTTTGAATCATCTCCCCCAACTCTCGAAGATGTTTATTTTTATTGGTTAAGCAGAGAAAATTGATAAAATTCTGAACTCAGTAATATTAATGTTTTGATGAAATCATACCTCAAATAATATGTTAAAAAATTTAATTGGAATAATGGAACAGTGGAATATTGGAAAAAGCAATTGCCTGATTTTCTGGGCAACCACAATATTCCATCATTCCAACATTCCATTTTTTAAATGTATATTAAACTATGACTTGCGATTTATTATAATAGAATTAATGTAAAATACTGATCTCTAAAATTATGTTCGTAACAATATTCACGACCGAATTAAAGAAAAACCTGAAAAGCATTTCCTTTTATATTTTTACGGCAATAATGTTTTATGCAGCTTATCTATGGTCTTCCAATACCGATCCAAACACAATAATGATGGGAATGAGGTTTGGCAAAGAATGGAACAATGCAGCAATAAACATTGCGAAAATATTTACAAATTTCAGCATTATAAGCGTTTTATTTACAATGTTAATAGTAGGGCGTGCTGTTGCCAAAGATTTTGAGGCTAACATCCACGATTTTTTCTTCACAACCCCAATGTCAAAATTCGCATATTTAGGGGGCAGGTTTAGCGGAGCTTTAGTTGCAAACATTTTAATTTTTACAGGTGTGGTTTTGGGTTATATTTTCGGTTGTCTAAGCATTGACGATAAATATTACGGACCTTTTCAATTACAGGCGTTTATTGTTCCAATACTTTTTATATTAATACCTAACCTGATTTTTATTAGCAGCATATTTTTCGCACTCGCAACTTTAAGCCGCCGTATGATAATGACATACATAGCCGGTATAGCTTTTCTTGGAATTTACGGGTTATTGATGGGAGGATTGACGGCTGTGGATAATGAAACGGTAAAAATGTTAATTGACCCTTTTGGTATTTTAGCCATTAACCTTCAGGCAAAATTTTGGACAGTTGCCGATATGAATGCCAACCAAATGCCTATTAATGGTATATTTATTCTGAACAGGATAATCTGGCTGAGTATAAGTTTCGGATTATTATTTTACACCTGGAAAAAATTCAAATTTGTATCACAACTTGAAACAAAGAAGAAAAAAGACATGGGAATTTCAACTGAAATTGCGTCAAAAACAGTAAGCATTCTTAAACGAATTCCAATTTCAAGTATTGATGAAACTTTTATATTTCAGTTACAAAAATGTTTCAGGCTTGCTTTTATCGAGTTTAAACGAATTGTTTTTCACCCGGCTTTTCTGATACTTACTTTCTTTGCAATTAGTGAAATAATAGCTAATTTCCTTGGTAATGTAATGTCCGACCGTTCAATGGTATATCCCTTTACTTCGGAATTTTTGAAACATACCGATCATTTATGGACATATATGATACCGTTGACTATCTTTTTTGGAGGAGTTTTAGTGTGGCGTGAAAGAGATAACGGCTCAAACGAATTTTATGACACCTTACCTGTCCCCAATTGGATGAGCTATTTATCAAAACTTTTTACGCTCATGGGCATTCAGTTCCTTTTTATTACTCTCGGGATGATTGGCGGAATAATCACCCAATTTTCTCTCGGCTTTACAGATATTAATCTTGGCTTATACATTAAACACTTATATGGAATTGATATGCTCAATTACTGGTTTATGGCAATTATTGTTTTATTAATTCAAAATCTTACACCAAATAAATATCTCGGATTTTTTATATCTGCTCTTTATTTTGTGCTGGATATCGTAATTTTTATTGTTCTTAAAGTTGACCATTTATTGCTAAGATACGGGAAGATTCCAAATTTTACATATTCAAACATGAATGGTTTTGGGTTTAATGCCGAAACCATTATATGGTACACGGTTTACTGGGCTTTCCTTGGAGGAATTTTAATCCTGATAAGTACATTATTGTGGCGGCGAAATAATGAGATCAATCTTAAATTCCGGTTTAGAATTGCTAAACAAAGTATCACGAGATTTCAGAAAGTGGCATTGGGAATTCTAATTATTTTATTTATAAGCTCAGGTAGTTTTATCTTTTACAATAAATATATTCTGAATTCGTATATGTCGGAAAAAACCTATAAGAATATAAAAGCCCAATATGAAATAAAATATAGTAAATACAAGGATGTTACGCAACCCGACATTTCAAACATTGATTTAAAAATTGATATATTTCCGGATAAAAGAGAAGCTTTGATCCGGGGTTATTATTTGCTAAAAAATAATTCAGATAAAAATCTTGACGAAATTTGTACTAATCTTTGGGAGGGTAGGTTAGTAGATAATATTAAAAAATTTGAATTTACTGCCCCTGCTGAATTTAATTATGAAGGAGAAGAAGTTGGGTTTAAAGTTTTCAAATTAAATAAACCTTTAAAACCCGGAGATGAAATCAAATTGCTGTTTGATTATGAGATACTGACAAATGGCTTTACCGACGATAATCATCCAAAAGATTTAATTGTTGAAAATGGAAGCTGTTTGATGCTCTCAGGCGGCGAGTCCCCTTTCTTTCCCATAATCGGGTATAATAATCTTTTCATTCTTATGGACGAAAATGACAGGAGAAAATATGGACTGGATGAACTTTCTGCATTTCCTTCATTAGAAGATGCAGACAGAAAAGTTCCTTTTATTAACCTCGACAATGTAAAGTTTAATGCTGTAATCAGCACAAGCAGCGACCAGACTATTGTTTCTAACGGGGAACTTATTAAAAAATGGACTGAAAACAACCGAAATTATTTCCATTATCATTCTGATACTCCAATGCAGAATGAACTAATTTTTGCATCAGGAAGGTATGAAGTAGCAAGGGATAAATATCAGGACATCAATATTGAAATTTATTATGATAAAAAGCACCCGTACAATGTTCAGCGAATGATAGACGGTGTAAAGAGGTCATTTGATTTTAATACAAAAAACTATTGCGATTTTCCGTTTAATAATATCAGGATTGTAGAAATCCCTGATTATTTAAAAGGAGGAGCCGCCCGCTCACAACCGGGTGTTTTTATCTGGCGCGAAGGTTCCGGATTTACCGCCAATTTTAATGACCCGGATATAGTGGATATGATGTTTGGGATTTGTGTACATGAAATGGCTCATCAGTGGTGGGGATATGTTGTTACCCCTGCTTTTGCTGAAGGTGGATTTATGCTCACCGAAACAATGGCACAATATGTCGAGGCAATGTGCAACGAAGAAAAATATGGACAGAAAATGTCAAGAAAATACCTTAAAGATGAAATGGAAAGATACTTACGTCGCCGTAAAACTGATTTTGAAGGCGAAAGGCCGATGTTTCGGTCACTGCCTAATCAGGATTATCTGAACTATCCAAAAAGTTCAGTAGTAATGTATGCACTGCACGATTATATCGGTTTGGATTCATTAAGCGCTGCTTTAAGTCGCCTCGTGAACAAATATGGATCAACCATTAATTATCCGCTTTCAATTGATTTTATTAGTGAAATAAAAAAATCTACCCC
>JAUWSB010000103.1 GCA_030610255.1 Bacteroidota bacterium | reverse complement strand
TATATTTACAACAGGCAGGCCTGCCTGTAAATTGTAATTCCTATTAACATAATTCTTCCAAACATTATTATCATTCAGAACATTATTCAGTAAAACAGGCTTTTTTAATATCAGCGAAACTGCTTTTAAAAATTTATTGAATTTACCCATCACAATTAATTGATTATAAATTTTAAACATGGTATATGGGGAATAAGGGTATAGAGGTATAAAGGTATAAGGGTACTAATACCCATATTACCATATTTCCCATATTTCCCATATTTCCCTTATTTCCCTTGTTTCCAATATTTCCCTATTTTCACTTATTTCTCCTATTTCCCTTATTCCCCTTATTTCCCTTACACCCGCAAGGCGTCCGTATGGATTCCCCAACTCAATAATAATATTTGTTAAGAAATTTTCATTGTTAATTTAATACTGATTAGTTACCCTATTTCTTTATATTCTTGTAAAGATAAAATTTTTTATTATTCCACAACAATTCAATAAACTCATTATTCACATTTATATACTTTTTAATTGAATCGTCTGAAATTTCATTATGAATTAAATAAAAATCAACTCCAACCTCATCAAACTTGTTTTTCATTTTTATTAATGTTTCATTCCGTTCATTTGATAAGCTTCTTCTATCTGTATATAATGCCAGCACTCTTGGCTTGGTAAAAACTATTATTGTTTTTTCAGGAGTATTTTCTTTAATAAAATTAAAAACTTCCACAGAAAAATGCTCCTGAGGACCCGGCAAAATCCTGTTTTGATGTTTTAAAATATTTGATATTCCGCTTATATACTGTATTAAAACAAAAGCACTTAGTACTAATGTCAAAATAATATTATTAAACCGGAAATTAAGTTTAATACTCTTTAATCCAATAACCAGGTAATACACAAATAATGGTAAAACAGGCAGTAAAAACCTGAAACCCGAACCTTTGTAAGGATATATAATAATAACAAAAAGATATAGCAAAATAATAATATCTTTTATGTCAAATTTTCTGGAAAACTTATTAATCATACCTAACAGAATAAATGTAAACACTACCGAACTTAGTATCAGTGAAACAAATTCCCAGCCTTTATTATAAGGAGAAAAGAAAAACTGAAAGACCTTAATATAATATGAAAGATTTTCTAAAACGGTTTGCCTGAAAATCTCAAAATTAAATATACTTATATATGGAACAGGATTATCAGGCGGCATTGGAAATAAAAGAATATTTAAAATTATATAACTGATAACGGCTGTAATAAATATAATCACAAACCTGTATGTAAATAGCCTTAATATATTTTTATCAGGTTTTTTTCTGTCTTTTAAGAATGATATTATAAAATCAAAAATTATTGCCAGCGGAAAAATTATTCCTATAGTTCTGATTGATATTAACACTGCTGCAAGCAAGCCGACAATTATTCCGTTAAAATAAATATTGTTATATTTTTTCTGATAGAATAAAATTGATAAGATAAGGAAAAAAGTAAATGGTATTTCCGACATTATTTCCATTTTAAATCTCAGCAACCATGGATTATAAATTATAATCAGCACTAAAATAATTGAAATCAGATTGTTAAAATATTTTTTAAAGAAAGCAAACATTAGCAGTCCGAGTAAAAAAAGGAACAAAGAAATATAAACTGAAAAAGCCATAATGCTGTTACCCGATAATAAATACACCGGTGCCAACAGTAAAGGAAATCCTGCGGGATAAGCTGGCGGACCTAAAACAGGAGCATTATCATTAAAAATATATCCTGTTTCATAATGTGGTTTTCCTTCAGCAATATTTTTTGCCTGAGAAATATATTGTGCAAAGTCACCACCCCAGTCATGACTGTCAGTAACATTAATAAAAAATACCGGTAAAACCAACAAAGCAATTACCAGGTAACTGAAATTAGAAGTAATGTTTTTTTTAAAACTTAATGTCATTAGAAGTTTATTGTATTTTCAGCTAACAAATTTAGCTTAATTTTTTAAAATTTTGATTTTCTTCATCCTGGAGTTGATATTATTGTTACTTTTACACGAGAGTTGAACTAAACCTCTTTTGGCGGTTCAGTCCAATCCCTAAAGCTTTCAGGGATTTTATGCAAAATATGGATAAATACAAAAATAAATATCGCATACCCTCTGCACGATTACAAAATTGGGATTATGGTTCAAATGCCACCTATTTTATAACCATTTGTACCGCAGGTCGCGAACATTATTTTGGCAAAATCGTAAAAAATAAAATGCAATTATTCGAAATAATGCAGAATACAATCGTATCAAAACATATATAATTGAAAATCCCACCAACTGGTCACAGGATAAATTTTATCAATAAAAAATTATATAACAGAAAAACAAAATCTATGAAAAATTATCGTAAAGAACTCTGGTTCAACGCACCTGAGCGTCGTGCTTTTATCAACATCACACATCAGGTTGAAGAATGTTTATACGAAAGCGGTATTATAGAAGGTTTTGCACTTGTAAATGCAATGCACATAACTGCTTCGGTATTTATTAATGATGATGAACGTGGTCTTCATCAGGATTATGATGACTGGCTTGAAGAATTAGCACCTCACGAGCCAATAAGTCATTATCGTCATAACCGTACCGGTGAGGACAATGGTGATGCACATCTGAAACGTCAGATTATGGGACGTGAAGTAGTCGTGGCAATAACCAACGGTCAATTGGATTTCGGTCCATGGGAACAAATATTCTACGGCGAATTTGACGGAAGACGCCGGAAGCGTGTACTGGTTAAAATTATTGGGGAATAAATTAATCATAATCCCTTTTTACCTCATACAACGAACATTTACCATTTTTAATCAAATAAGGAACTTTATTAACATTCCATAAATAGGTTATTATAGAATAAGCATCTTCAGGTAATTCATGAACAAGCATACCATTAATGAAATTGCTTTGTTTGCCTTCCCATTTTGTCCTTAGCCAGTCAAGAGCAATAAACTCATATCGTAAATTTTCCCGCTCTTTATTACTAACAGCAATAACTATCCATGCTTTAAAAGGTTTTTGTTTGCTGAAAATCGTTAAGTCATAATCAAGATATAATGTTTTTCCTGCAAGCGTATCAACTTTCTTTTCAAGAAGATTCAAGTATTCATTTTTTATTTCACCATTTGTTTTTATCCCTGATTTACCGGTAATAAATAATTTTTTCAAAAAATGTTTTCTTTTTAACAAATGAAAATTTGAATATTTATCATAATCTATTGAGTCGTAATATTCAAGCCATTCTGGGTTTTCATTTAATATCGCAATCTGGAAATCTTCAACCAAACCGGGAAAATCCGAACTATATATCTTACATAAATTTCCACCATCTTTAAAATTCCAATACGACCAACACATTAGTCTGCCGCGGTAACCACCAACTGTAGGTGGAGTTTCACCGGGAATATAATAAGCTTTTACTTTTTCATAAAATCTTTCAGGAATCCTATGATTCTCATGGGAAGAAAATGATAAGTTAAGATTATAAATAAAATGTATTGGGAAAAATAATAATGGTAATACTATAATAGTAATAATTTTATGATTAAGCTTTCTTTTTAATTGATCTGTCATAAAACAAATACTACCAATAAAAAAAGGCAAAAAATAAAGCCCTGTCCTGTCTTCAGGATAATTTATATTAAAAAGTTTGCATAAAAGTAAAACAGCAAAAATATTTCCAAGCAACAAATACATAAAAGCAAAATTGCTGTTTAGGAAAAATTTCAAATTAGGTTTTCGGATAAAAAGATATATAAAAATTAAACATGATATTAAAAAGAAAAATATTACAAAATATTCAATAACATGGGCATTCATTCCTGTAATTAATTTAATCAATGTTTTAACAGATAATTGCCAGAAACCTTCGGTTGTACCATAATAAAGAAGTTCCTTTTCGCGCATTACAAACAGTAATTTTGCAAACATAATTACAGGCAAAACTCCCAATAATAAAACTGAGGCGCTTAATTTTAAGGATTTAAGAAAACTATCGGTCTTGTAGTTATATATAATGTTAAGGATCAATATTCCAATAATTATTATTGCCGAATTTAATAAGGTCAAATTGGAAATAACTGCCAAAATCATACTTATCAGGCATAATAAATAGTGTTTTAACCGGTTGGTTTTTATCACTTTTATTAAGTACCAAACCGAACCAAATATCAAAGCCATTGATATACCATAACCTCTTGATAAAGCAAAAAATTCAATAAAATTATGAGCACAACAAATGGAAAGTATAAACACCCATTGTAATATTTTATCTGATAATTCTTTTGAAATTTTATAAATATAATAGAAAAACAGCGGAACGAAAATCAGATTGGACAATCTGAGTGCAAGTCCCGAAGAACCAAATAAACTATAACTTAGGTATGAAAGTAATGAATTAATAATATGATTATTTGCATCCCAATGTGCATAAAACGGAATAAATTTACCAACATGAACATAACCGTAAAAGGTGGCTATTTCATCATATATCAATGGCACATAAAAAGCTCTAAGCCATAAATATAGCCAAATAAGGAAAAAAAGCACCAGGAAAACTGACTTTTCAGACCATATTTTAAATTTGAAAATCAAATTAATTGTGATTATTATAAAAGTTGTTAAAATTTAAATGTAAGCTTAAGTCCCGGTGTTGGTTGCGGATTAAAAACGGAATTATTAATTATCGGTTGGAATTTTAAAGAAAGGTCGTCACTTATATCATAATCAAAAAGATGTGCATCCACAGCTGCATCAACAATATTCAGAATGTACCATAATCCTGTCAAAATATATGAAAACTCCATATTTCTCCGGTAATAATTTCTTCCGGCTGATAATTGTGATTCATCATATTTATACCAATAATCATTTGGGGGGATTGTATCATTTCCTTCAGGAACAAAATTATAAGCATCCCTGTATTTAATATATTCTTTGCGGTTTGAAATAATAAAATAAGTTAACACTCCAAAGCCGACATAAATTATAGGTATCTTCCAGTACTTCTTATTATATGCTTGTCCTAATCCCGGTAAAACTGCCGAATATAAGGTGGCTTTTTGTGGTGAGTGTTTCTTGAATATTACTGTATCCTGATTATTTACTACCTGAGCTGAAAGCTTAACAGGTTTAATAAAAATTATAACAGCAAATATTAATAATGGTAAGTAAAGTATCTTTTTTTTAAAAGGCACGTGTAAAATTTCTTAAAAAGTTATTTTTCCAATAATGAAATTATTCTATTAAAATCTTCATCCGATTTAAAAGAAATAACGATATTACCATATCCTTTATTATTTCTTTTTATTTCAATTTCAGTATTGTAAATATTTTTCAATTTTAGTTTTGAATGTTCATATTTTTCAGGTAAAGGTTGGTCTGTAGTTTTTCTTTGCGGTAAAGATATTTTCGCTAATTTCCTAACAAAATCTTCTACCTGACGTACCGAAAGATTATCAGTAATAATTTTCTTTAAAACCTTAAGTTGGGTTTTTTCATCAATGATGTTAATCAGTGTACGTGCATGCCCCATAGTTATTTGTTCATCACGTAAAGCTATTTGGATTTCAGGAGGCAGTTTTAAAAGTCTTATATAATTTGATATTGTGGTTCTGTCTTTGCCAACCTTTTCACTTAATTTTTCTTGTGTAAGCTTACATTCTTCTATCAGTCTTTGGTAGCTGATAGCTATTTCCATTGCATTCAGGTTTTTCCTGTGGATATTTTCAACGAGAGCCATTTCAAGCATTTGTTCATCGTTGGCAACTCTTATATAGCTTGGAATATCTGTTAATCCAGCAAGTTTCGCTGCACGATATCTTCTTTCGCCTGTTATCAATTGATATTTATCGTATCCGAGTTTACGAATTGTTACAGGTTGAATTATTCCTTGTTCTGCTATTGATCCGGCTAATTCAATAATTGATTCATCATCAAATTCTGTTCTGGGTTGAAAAGGGTTTGACTCAATTTTATTAAGGTCAATATCTGCAATGGCTCCAACAACATAATTCCCTGAAATATCTTTAGATGTAATATCGGTTTCAGGGCTTTGCAAAATTGCATCTAGTCCTCTTCCCAAAGCTTTTTTCTTAGCTTTCATTGGCAATGTTGATTTGTTTATCAGATTGATTTATATTAGTTAGTTCATTCTTTTGCAGTATTTCACGGGCAAGGTTTAAATAATTAGTAGCTCCTGTACTTTCGGCATCATGCATAATAATAGTTTCGCCAAAGCTTGGTGCTTCGCTTAATCTTGTATTTCTGTTTATCAGAGTATCAAAAACCATTTGCTGGAAATGTGTTTGAACTTCTTCAACGACTTGCTTCGACAAGCGTAAGCGAACATCAAACATGGTTAAAAGTATGCCTTCAATATCCAGATTATTATTAAGTCTTGTTTGAACAATTTTAATTGTATTTAAAAGTTTTCCCAATCCTTCAAGTGCAAAGTATTCGCATTGCACGGGAATAATCACCGAATCGGCTGCTGTTAATGAGTTAACTGTTATCAGACCTAATGATGGAGAGCAGTCAATAATTATAAAATCATAATTATCTTTTACTTTGTTAATTACTTTTCTCATCATTTTCTCTCGATTAGGAAGGTTAATCATTTCAATTTCGGCGCCAACTAAGTCAATATGTGCAGGTATCAGGTCAAGATATGGAGTTTTTGTGTTCAGGATAATATTCTTGGGTTCAACATCATCAATTATACATTCATAAATACTTGTTTTAATGTTTCTCGGATCAAACCCTACACCTGAAGTAGAATTAGCCTGAGGGTCTGCATCAACTAATAATGTTTTGTATTCTAAAACCGCAAAGCTTGCACTCAAATTGATTGCAGTAGTAGTTTTTCCGACCCCTCCTTTTTGATTGGCTATAGCTATGATTTTTCCCATTATTGAATGTTTTTATTTAATCGTATTAAAATTTAGGTTCAGAATTTACAAAAATATAATATTTAGCAAAAAATCTATCCTGATAACAAAGTAAGTTATTAACTGAATTTCTAATTTTGTTAATTACTATAAAAAAAGCTGCTCAAACTGAACAGCTTTTAAATATTTATTTGTTAGTTTTTTTATTCTTCAGTTTCTTTTTCAGCTTCAGCTTCAGTTTCTTTTTCAGCTTCGTCTTCAGTTTCTTTTTCAGCTTCGTCTTCAGTTTCTTTTTCAGCTTCGTCTTCAGTTTCTTTTTCAGCTTCGTCTTCAGTTTCTTTTTTATCATCTGATCCAAGATCTTCAAATTGAATATCTGCTTGTTCTTTTGGAGGAAGTTCTTCCTTTATTTCCTCTTCAGGTATTTTACCTGTTTCAATGAATTCAACAACTTCATTCAATCCTTTGGCAAATTTTTCAAAATCTTCTTTGTACAAAAACAACTTGTGTTTTTCGTAATAAAATTTACCCTGTTCATTGTTAAAGCGTCTTTTGCTCTCTGTAATAGTAAGATAATACTCATTGGAGCGTGTTTCTTTAACATCAAAAAAATACGTTCTCTTTCCGGCTCTTACAGCTCGTGAGAAGATTTCTTCTCTTCTTTCTTTGTTTCCTGATTCTTCCATTTTAAATTTAATTGATTAATAATTCCTTACAAATAACGCAAATATACAAATATTATTTAGCAAATGTATGAAATATGACTATTTATTTGCAATTTTTTTTTAGATTGATAAAATAAAGCTTTATTAAGTTATATAGTTGTGATAAAATTACATGCTTTTTTACTAACATAAGAGTAGAAATTAAACTGAAAAAAGATTTTAACAATCAATATTTAATAAATAATTTATTTTTCTAAAAAAACAATTGAATGAATATATACTTTTGTGGCAAAATGGTAAAGTATGCTTGAGAAGTACACAGAGGAAAGTATCAGATCACTTGACTGGAAAGAGCATATTCGACTCCGTCCCGGTATGTATATCGGGAAGTTGGGCGATGGAGCTTCGCAGGATGATGGAATTTATGTTCTGATAAAAGAAATAATTGACAACTCAATTGATGAGTTTGTTATGGGATTTGGTAAATCCATTAAAATCACTATTCAAGACAAAAAGGTTATTATTCGTGATTACGGAAGAGGCATGCCGCTAGGAAAGGTTGGTGACTGCGTTTCAAAAATAAATACAGGTGCTAAATACGATTCTAAAGTCTTTAAAAAAGCCGTTGGATTGAATGGTGTTGGATCTAAAACTGTAAATGCCATGTCGTCTTCTTTTAAAGTTCAATCAATAAGAGAAGGAAAAACAAAAATTGTTGAATATTGTCGTGGCGAATTAATTAATGACTTTAGGATTCAGAAAAATGATGAAAAACCGGGCACTATCGTAACCTTGATACCTGATGAGGAGGTTTTTGGCAACTTTCATTTTATCAGGGAATATGTTGAAAAATTATTATGGAATTATGTTTTCCTTAATAATGGTTTGAGTATTTATTTTAATGGAGAAAGATTTTATGCAAAAAACGGCTTGCTTGACTTGCTGAACAGAAATATTAATGG
>JAUWSB010000065.1 GCA_030610255.1 Bacteroidota bacterium | reverse complement strand
GGATGAGTATCAATATATACCGCCAAATAAAATAAACTTATCTTAGCTCTCTAAATCTTTATTTGAATTTTTTAATAATTTTACAAAGTTTAAAAAATTATCATGGAAAACAAAAAAACCACTTTTCAACTTATTGCAAAAACTCTTTTTGGTCTTGAAGAAATTCTCGCCGGAGACTTGACCGGAATAGGTGCTTTGGATGTTGAAATTTTAAAACGTGCGGTAAGCTTCAGGGGTGATAATGAATTGATGTACAAAGCGAATTACCTGTGCCGTACCGCTTTAAGGATATTAAAACCAATTGCAGGCTTTGAAGTTGATAATGAGGATGATCTGTATCGGAATGTCAGGAAAATAGAATGGTGGAAATACATGGATGTGGACGATACACTGGCAATTGACGGGGTTGTGAGTAATTCGGTTTTTACACATTCAAAATATGTGGCACTTAAAACCAAAGACGCTATTGTTGACAGTTTCAGGGAAAAGTTTGATAAAAGACCATCGGTAAATATTGTTAATCCTACATTAAGGATAAATACTCATATTTATAAAAATCAGTGTACCTTATCACTTGACAGTTCAGGCGATTCATTGCATAAAAGGGGCTACAGAATTATTACCGACAAGGCACCCATAAATGAAGTTCTTGCTGCCGGCATGATTTTATTAAGCGGTTGGCAAAAAGATTGTAATTTTGTTGACCCGATGTGTGGCTCGGGAACAATTTTGATTGAGGCAGCATTGTTTGCAAATAATATTCCTCCGGGATATTACCGTAAGGGATTTGGCTTTGAAAAATGGAAAGATTTTGATGCTGATTTGTGGAACAATATAAAGAAAGAATCATTATCCGAACAAACTGAATTTGAGTACAAAATCATTGGTTCCGACTCATCACGCAAAGCTATTGGTATTGCAAAGCAAAATAAAAGATTTGCAAGCTTACATAAAGATATTGAAATTTGTTATAACTCAATTGAAAATCAAGTTCCTCCGGAAGGAAAAGGAATGTTGATAACCAATCCGCCTTATGGCGAACGATTGAAAAGTGATGATTTAATACAATTGTATAAAACTATCGGTGATGTTTTAAAAAAGAAATATAACGGCTATACTGCCTGGATAATCAGCTCTGACCCTGAAGCATTAAAATTTGTAGGACTGAAGCCATCAAAAAAGATTATACTTTTTAACGGGCCTCTGGAATGCAGGTTTGCAAAATATGAGATTTATGAAGGAAGCAGGAAGAGGAGGCAATCGGCAGTCGGCAGTCAGCAGTCAGCAGTCAGCGATTAACAGACTGAGGACTGAGAGACTGAGTGACTGAGTGACTGTAGGCTGGGGACTGAAGACTGATAATCAAAAAACCAATACTTTGCTAAAAAAACAAAGTTTTACAGGATAATAGTATATAAGTTTGACATTTGACATTATACAATTTTATTACAGATAATATGATAAAAATAAAAAAAATAGGTGTATTAACATCAGGGGGAGATGCCCCGGGAATGAATGCAGCTATCAGGGCTGTTGTAAGAACCGGAATTAATAACAACCTTGAAGTTATTGGGATTATAAGCGGCTATAAAGGATTGATAGAGGGTGATTTCAGGCAAATGGATACCACTTCGGTTTCCAACATTATTCAACGTGGGGGAACAATCCTGAAAACAGCACGCAGTGAAAAGTTCAAAACAAAAGAAGGAATGGAAACAGCTTTTCAAAACCTGAAAAAGCAAGGTATTGATGCACTTATTGTGATTGGTGGTGACGGAACTTTTACAGGTGCTTATGAATTTGATGACATTTATAATTTTCCGGTAATTGGTTTGCCGGGAACTATTGATAATGACCTGTATGGCACTGATTTTACAATTGGTTATGACACTGCCATTAATACTGTTGTTGAAGCTGCCGATAAGATCAGAGATACGGCTTACTCACACGACAGATTATTTATTATTGAAGTGATGGGCAGAGATGCCGGGTTTATTGCTCTGAGAGCCGGAATTGCCGCTGGTGCAGAAGATATTCTTATTCCTGAAACCATAACATACATTGATGATTTATTACATAAACTTGAGCACGATTGGAGAAAGAATAAAACCTCAGGTATTATCATTGTTGCAGAAGGAGATGATTCAGGTGGAGCGTTTGAGGTTATTAAAAAGATTAATGAAAAATTTGATTATTTTAAAACCCGTGTAACAATACTCGGGCATATTCAAAGAGGCGGCTCACCAAGCTGTATGGACAGGGTTCTGGCAAGCACACTTGGATATGAGTCTGTTAAAGCATTGTTAAAAGGTAAGAGAGGAGTAATGATTGGAAAAATTCATAAAGATATTGTTTTTACACCTTTTGAAAAAGCAATTAAACACAATCAGGAAATTAACAAATCCCTGCTGGAAATGGCGAGAGTGTTGTCGTTATAATCACAACTCACTATAAAACAACCTATTTTGATGAATAACAATCACATATTATTTATTAATGGAATAGAGGAATGATGGAATGATGGGTGTTTTCAATATTCCAATATTCCATTATTCCAACTTAAAAAATTGTTTTTTGATCAGTCTTAATATTATTAAATTGTTACTTTAAAGTTAAAATAATAAATGAGCCGTATTACCCTTTTTGTTGATGTTTTACTTCCATTGCCCGTACCCGGGTATTTTACTTATCGTGTTCCTTTTGAGTTGAATGAAAGAGTTACAGAAGGTCAAAGGGTAGTTGTTCAGTTTGGAAAGAAAAAAATATACACAGCTCTTATCAGAAAAATTCACGAAAACCCGCCAAAAAATTATCAGGCAAAATATATTCTTTCGGTGCTTGATGCCAAGCCGATAGTTAATAAATTACAATTTCGGTTCTGGGATTGGATAGCCTCTTATTATATGTGCAATACAGGTGAAGTTATGAATGTGGCTTTGCCCTCGGCATTAAAACTTGCAAGCGAATCAAAAATTATTATTAATTCTGAATTTGATGGAGATTATTCGAATTTTAATGAGAAGGAATTTTTAGTTGCCGAAGCACTTTTTAACAGGGAAAAACTTACTATTACTGAAGTTTCTGAGATTGCAGGTTATAAAAAAATAATCCCTTTAATAAAAACACTGATTGAAAAAAAGGTTGTTTTAGTTGAAGAGGAAATTGTAAATGCTTTTAAACCCAAAATTGAAACTTATGTCAGACTGACAAGCGAATACAAAGATAATGAAGATAATCTCAGAGAAATATTTGATGAACTGAGTAAAAGGGCCTTTAAACAATTACAATTGCTGATGTCGTTCATAAATCTTACTCAAAATACACCGGATACTCCTGAAATTAAACGACCTCAACTGCTGAAAAGTATTGATACTTCTGCCGTTCAATTGAATGCCTTGATAAAAAAAGGTGTTTTTGAAACTTATACTAAAGTCAGCAGCCGCCTTGAATATCATGAATCATCTTCATCTGTTAAAAATATTATTTTAAACGAACATCAAACAAAAGCTCTTAATGAAATTAATAAAGCATTCACCGAAAAAGATGTTGTTTTGTTTCATGGGATTACGTCCAGTGGTAAGACCGAAATATATATAAAATTGATAGAAGAGGTAATTGCAAAAGGAAAACAGGTTTTATATCTCTTGCCGGAGATTGCACTGACAACCCAGATAATCAACCGTTTAAGAAAATATTTTGGAAACAAGATAGGAGTTTATCATTCAAAATATAATAAACATGAAAGAGTGGAAATTTGGAATAATGTATTAAACTCTGATTCCTCAGACGAAGTGAAAAAATCAAGTTATCGCATTATTTTAGGTCCGCGTTCGGCAATGTTTTTACCTTTTAATAACTTAGGTTTGGTGATTGTTGATGAAGAGCATGATACATCTTACAAACAATTTGACCCGGCACCGCGTTACAATGCCCGCGATTCGGCAATTTATCTGGCAGGTATGCACAAGTCAAAAACTGTTATCGGCTCGGCAACTCCTTCTATTGAAAGTTATTATAATGCGAACATTGAAAAATATGCGTTGGTGGACCTTAAACAACGCTTTGGCGGAATTCAGATGCCTGAAATATTAATTGCTGATATTAAACAGGAAAGCCGCAGGAAAACAATGCGGTCTCATTTTTCTTCATTTTTACTTAATCATGTTGAGGAAGCTTTGAAAAATAAAGAGCAGGTTATATTATTTCAAAACAGGCGGGGTTTTTCATTACGGCTGGAATGTGAAACATGCAACTGGATGCCCGAATGCAAAAACTGTGATGTTACACTTATCTATCATAAACAAAACAATCAGCTACGTTGTCATTATTGCGGGTATTCAACACGAATACCCGAAAAATGCCCATCTTGCGGAAACACTAAAATTTTGATGAGGGGCTTTGGTACTGAAAAAGTTGAAGAGGAACTGGCAATTATTTTCCCTGAATCAAGGATTGTAAGAATGGACCTTGATACTACCCGGTCAAAATTTGCTTATCAAAGAATTATCAATGATTTTGAAGATAGGAAAATTGATGTTTTGGTCGGAACGCAAATGGTAACCAAAGGGCTTGATTTTGATAATGTAAGCATTGTAGGAATCCTGAATGCAGATAATATGATTAATTTTCCGGATTTAAGATCGTTTGAGAGGAGTTTCCAGTTAATGGCTCAGGTAAGCGGAAGGGCGGGAAGAAAGAAAAAAAGAGGCAAGGTTATAATTCAAACATATAATCCTTTGCATCCGGTAATACGTTTTGTTATTGATAATGATTATGTTTCAATGTTTAACAGCCAGCTTATTGAAAGGCGTAATTTCAAATATCCTCCTTTTACAAGATTGATTCAGATAAAATTAAAGCATAAAGATTATAATGTTTTAAATAAAGCAGCAAGTGAATTTGCAGCTCTTCTGAAGGAAAAACTCGGGAAAAGAGTTTTAGGACCCGAATACCCTATGGTTTCAAGAATAAAAAATCTTTTTATAAAAACCGTTCTTATTAAAATTGAAAAGGAAATCTCAATTTCATCAGTAAAATCCGAAATATTAAAACGTGTTGAAATGTTTTATAAAAATAAAGATTTTAAGTCTGTAAGAATTTTGATTGATGTTGACCCGCAATAAACTGCTAAGCAACTTATAAAAAAATTAGCTGGTAAGCAGTTTCAAACCGCTAACCAGCTAATCCGATTTAAAAGCAATATTTTTAAATTATACTTTTATTACGAAGTTGTTGCTCTTTCCAATCGTTTTAAAATTGAAAATACAAATGTTGCTGATAGAACACAGAGTATTACCAGCAGCAACCATACTGCCCATAAAGGAACTCTATCCCATAAAGATCCGGGGATAATGATCAGGTAGTTACCAATCGCTGTCGCCGCTAACCATCCACCCTGCATTAATCCTTTATATTTCGGAGGCGAAACTTTTGAAACAAATGAAATACCCATCGGACTTAAGAATAATTCTGCAATGGTTAAAACAAAATAAGTGCTTATTAACCAGTAAGGTGAAATTAATCTGTCTGTAGGTGCTACCTCGCCACTAATTTCTTTTGGACTAACGCCTAATAAGCTCAACGAACCTACAACTAAAACAACAAAACCAAGTGCTGTAATAAGCATTCCTATGCCAATTTTCTTGGGTGATGACGGCTCTTTACCTTTTTTAGCCAACCATGTAAATAAACCGATAATTAATGGAGTTAGAGCTACAATAAAGAAAGGGTTAAAATGCTGGAATATCTGTGGTGTGATAGGATTTTCAGTATTGTATGTTGTATAACTCCAGTATGCAAGTAATGCAAAACCAACAAAGGCACAAGCGCCTATAATACGGGTTTTACCTTCACTCTTCTTTCTAATGAAGAAATACAATCCGAGAACTGAAAGGAAAATCGGCAATAGTCCGTTGAGGTTAAATAAGAGATTTGATACTTTTCCAACACTCAAGGAAGTATAATCCCTTGCAAAAAACGTCATACATAAACCGTTTTGATGGAACGACATCCAGAAGAAAATTACAACAAAGAAAATAAGTCCTAATGCAATTAATCTGTCTTTTGTTTGTTTAGGAGTAAGCTTAATTATCTGATCTTTATGTTCGTCACTTGCAGCTTTTTGCTTTTCAGTAAGGTCGGCAGATTTGTAATATTTCTTGAATGCCCAGAAAATAATCATTGAAGCAATCAAGCTGATACATGCAACACCAAATCCATAATGATATGATTGACTTAAAGCATTAATATAGTCTGTGGTAAATGTACCGAGGGTTTGTGTTGTAACAGAAGGATCCTGAGCTTGGGCAATACTTAAATATTCCGATATATTATTTATAGTTCCATCCATATATTTATGTGCAAGAGCAGGTATTCTGTTATCGTAAAAGAAATTATGGGTTTTAAGTATCCAGTTATTAATAGCTTCAGCTGTAGATGGAGCAAACATAGCACCAATGTTTATTCCCATATAAAAAATATTAAACGCAACATCTCTGTTTTTGCTGTATTTCGGGTTGTCGTAAAGATTCCCGACCAATGCCTGGAGATTACCTTTAAATAAACCTGTACCGAGACAAATAACTGCTAATGCTGTAACTACAAGCCCGAAACCTGAATTCATAGTTGTTGGGATTGCTAAAAGAAAATAGCCGATAAACATAACTACTAAACCTATACTGATGGTTTTTCCATAGCCGAGAAATTTATCAGCTATATAACCGCCAAGCAAAGGAAGAAAGTAAACAAAGGCAAGGAATGTTCCATATATCTGACTAGCTTCTGCGGCCGAGTAGCCATATTTTGCCTGCAAAAATAATACGAATATGGCAATCATTGTATAAAAGCCAAATCGCTCACCCATGTTAGCAAAAAATGCTACAAAAAGTCCTTTGGGATGTTGTTTTAACATAATTTTGATTTTAGTTAATAATTATTTTTTAATAAAATTTTTTTAAAAATAGCCTACAAAAATAAGTAAAAATATATGCTTTCCAAATTTGATTTTAAATATCAGTGCTATTCAGTTTTAAACATATTGTTAATAACTTTATAATTTTAGCATTGAACAGCACTGTTATACTGATAGAAATTGAGTATGCGAAAATTTACAAACATAACTTACAGATAACCACATGTTTTGTTTTTTCGAAATTTGTAAAGTATAATGCGTTCAGTATAAATATTGATTGTAAATACTTGTGTTGGTAAAAAGTCGGTTCTAAATAATAATTTTCTTAAGAATTTTATTAATTGTTGAAATTAATTTTGTAAAATTGCATTTTTTTGGTAAACGAATAAAAATTTATGCCCACAATTACAAAAATTAGAAAAGGCTTTGACATCAGGCTTATAGGAGAAGCAGAAAAAACAATAAAAGAATTGGAAACAAATAGATATGCTTTAAAACCAACGGATTTTATTGGCATATTCCCAAAATTACTAATTAAAGAAGGTGAGGAGGTGAAAGCCGGTTCACCTGTTTTTTTTGATAAATACAGGGATAATATTGTTTTTACATCACCGGTAAGCGGAAAGATTTCAGAAATAAGAAGAGGAGCAAAAAGAGTATTGCTTGAAATAATTATTAATGCTGACCCTGATATTTCTTATATTGATTTTGAAAAGGCAAATCCCAATGATCTTACAAGAGAGTTAATAATTGAAAAAATGTTAAAAAGCGGTGTTTGGCCACTAATTCGCCAACGCCCGTATTCAGTTATTGCTGACCCGGCTGATAATCCCAAGGCAATTTTTATTTCAGCTTTTGATACAAGCCCTTTAGCACCTGATTATGATTTGATCGTTCACGGACAGGGAGATATTTTTCAAACAGGTCTGGATGCCATTGCAAAATTAACATCCGGAAAAGTACATTTAAATTTAAAAGCCGATAATCCCAGCTCAAGAGTTTTTTCCAAATCAAAAAATGTTCAGATAAATGAGTTCACAGGACCTCACCCTGCCGGCAATGTTAGCATACAAATTAATCACATTGACCCGATAAATAAGGGAGATATAGTATGGTATTTGTATCCACAGGATGTTTTAACTATCGGAAAATTATTTATTGAAGGAAAATTTGATGCAAGCAAGATGGTAGCTTTAACCGGCTCTGAAATATTAAAACCAAAATATTATAAAACCCATATCGGAGCATCAATAGAAGGTATGATTGAAGATAATGTTACTGATATAAAAAAGAGATTTATCAGCGGAAATGTTTTAACAGGCAGTAAAATTGAAAGTACGGGATTTGTTGGGTTTTATGATTCGCAGGTAACAATAATACCCGAAGGTGATCATTACGAATTTCTAGGATGGGGATTACCCAACTGTAAAAAATTCAGCTTTTACCGCTCGTTCTGCTCATGGATGACACCAAACAAAAAATTCAGAATAGATACAAATATAAACGGTGGAGTACGGGCATTTGTTATGACAGGTCAGTTTGAAAAAGTGTTTCCCATGAATATTTATCCAATGCAGTTAATTAAAGCTATTTTAATTGAAGATATTGACCTGATGGAAAATCTCGGGATTTACGAAGTTGATGAAGAAGATTTTGCTTTATGCGAATTTATCAGTACATCAAAAATTGAAATACAATCAATTATCAGAAAAGGACTGGATTTGATGAGAAAAGAGATGAGTTAAAATAATGATTATTTTTTATTGACTATTTATTATTGGTGTTCTTAATAAGAAACAGTATAAATAATCAATAATCAATAATCAATAACCAATTATAAAATGAAGGCATTAAGAAACTTTCTTGATAAAATAAAACCGCAGTTTGAAAAAGGTGCGAAATTTGGAATTTTCGGTTCCAGTTTTGAAGCATTTGAATCATTTTTATTTGTGTCGAACAAAGTAACTTCTAAAGGCAGCCATATCAGAGATAGCATAGATATGAAACGTACAATGAGTGTTGTTGTTATTGCCCTGATACCCGCTTTACTGTTTGGAATGTGGAATGTTGGTTATCAGCATTTTTTATCTCTTGGAGAACATGCTGACTTTTGGGCAACATTTTGGTTCGGCTTTTTAAAGGTCTTTCCTATTATTGTTGTTTGTTATGTGGTTGGTTTAGGCATTGAGTTTGCTTTTGCCCAGGTGCGAGGGCATGAAGTAAATGAAGGTTTTTTAGTAACCGGAATGATTATCCCATTGATACTTCCGCCGGAAATTCCCCTTTGGATGGTTGCGGTTGCAACTGCTTTTGCAGTTATAATTGGCAAAGAAGTGTTCGGAGGTACGGGGATGAATATCCTTAACCCTGCACTAACAGCGAGGACTTTCCTGTTTTTTGCATACCCGTCAAATATGTCAGGTGATAAAGTCTGGATTGCCGAAAAAGCAGATGCTTTTTCAGGTGCTACCCCTTTAGGTGATGCATTGGTTGGAAATATTGATAAAATTCCAAGTCCTTTGGAAATGTTCATCGGAAATATTCCGGGTTCAATCGGTGAGACTTCTGTAATAGCAATATTAATCGGTGCTTTTATTTTGCTTTATACAGGTGCGGGTAGTTGGAGGATTATGTTTTCGGTGGTTTTAGGCGGTTTGGTGATGGGCTGGATATTTAATTTGTGTGCAATAAATGAATATATGCAGATACCTGCATGGGAACATTTAATTATGGGTGGTTTTGCTTTTGGTGCTGTATTTATGGCAACTGACCCTGTTACTGCTTCACAAACAACTAAAGGAAAGATTATATATGGTTTCTTAATAGGTTTGCTGGCGGTTCTTATCAGGGTGATAAACCCGGCATATCCCGAAGGTATGATGCTAGCAATTTTATTTATGAATGTGTTTGCTCCGTTAATTGATCATTATGTAATTGAAGCAAATATTAAAAAACGGTTGAAAAGAGCTAAGAAGTTAATTAAAATTTAATGAGACCAGTTTAAAAAACATATATGAAGATGGAATATTTGGAGTATTGGAATATTGGAATATTGAAAACACCCATTATTCCATAATTCCATCATTCCAGTATTCTTGTTTTTTATACAAAAAAGGTTTTTTGACCGAACTCATTTAATTATTTATAAAATTATAATACAACAATATTATGTACAGCAACAAATACATATTCATTTACTCTTCAATAATGGTAATTATTGTAGCTGCAGTCCTATCTACAGCTGCAATGCTGTTGAAGCCATTTCAGGATAGAAATATAGTAGTTGAAAAAATGCGGGGTATCCTTTCTTCTGCAAACATTGAATCAACTACCAATGATGCAATAAAATTATATGATAAATATATCAAAGAAGAAATTGTGATTAATACTTCAGGTGAGATTGTTAGCAATTATGAAAATGGCAGTTTTACTAAGGGTGATATTCGTGCTTTTGATATTGATTTAAAAAAAGAACTTTATAATAAATCTAAGAAATTAAATTATATTCTTCCATTGTTGGTTTGTGAAAAGGATGGTAAAAAAACATTCATTATTCCTTTATATGGAAAAGGCTTATGGGGACCGATTTGGGGATATTTTGCACTAAGTGATGATTATAATAAAGTTGTTGGAGTAACTTTTGCTCATAAAGCAGAAACCCCGGGATTAGGTGCTGAAATTGACACAAAAGCTTTTCAGCAGCAATTTATCGGAAAGCAAATTTTTGATGATAAAGGAGATTTCACATCAATTAAAGTTGTTAAAGGCGGTATTGATTTAATACCTGAAAATTTAAGAAAACATGGTGTTGATGCAATTTCGGGTGGCACTATTACAAGTAATAGCGTTAGCGATATGTTAAATGATTGTTTGGAAAATTATTTACCTTATATAAAAAAACAAAAATAATAAATGAATTCAGAAAAAAACGAAAGAGAACCGTTATTTTCCTTTAAGAACAGGAAATTATTATTAAACCCGTTAAACAAGGATAACCCAATCACAATACAGGTTTTAGGGATATGTTCGGCTTTGGCTGTTACTGCCAAATTAGAACCTGCATTTGTTATGGCATTATCAGTGATAGCTGTTTTGGCAATATCCAATGTAATAATCTCGCTTTTAAGAAATGGTATTCCACCACGTATCAGGATTATCGTTCAATTAGTTGTGATTGCATCGCTTGTAATACTTGTTGACCAGTTTTTAAAAGCATTTGTTTTTGATGTCAGCAAGCAATTATCGGTTTTTGTAGGATTGATTATCACCAACTGTATTATTATGGGAAGGCTTGAGGCGTTTGCTATGGGCAACAAACCATGGCCTGCATTTTTGGATGGAATGGGCAATGCTTTCGGTTACGGCTGGATATTGATAGTGGTGGCGTTTTTCAGGGAGTTGCTTGGCTCGGGAACAATTTGGGGATATCCCGTTTTTGATAAACTTGGATTATATGATGTAGGATATAAAAACAATGGTTTTATGATTTTGCCTCCTATGGCTCTTATAATCGTTGGAATAATTATCTGGATTCAAAGGGCAAGGAATAAGGATTTGATTGAGGAAAAATAAAATTGGTACTTAAATGGAGAAACTTAAATAATATGTTGTTAGTTAAAAAATATTTTGTTCCATGTTGCATGTTTCAGGTTTTTTACTTTGCTTCAAAGAATGCCTTGGCACAACCTGCAATTTGGAACTTGAAACTCTGCCTGCGGCAGGCAAACTGCAACTGTTATTTGAATAACCATTAAAGGTGGATTTATTAATTAGTTGGCTGCAATTTAAATAAACATAGATATGTTAGAAAAACTATCAATCTCCAAAATCATCCGCTATGGGTATGGTGGATTTTTACTGGTAGGTATAATTTTGCTATTTAACCCACAGTTAATTAACGAAATTATTAAGTCGGCAGGTCCGGTGGTGGCACCAATCGCCATATTTTCATTAGGAGCATGTATATATATATTTTATCGATTTGTTTTAGGAGAATTCATAATTTATCCAATATCACATTTGGTGCATAGAAAAATAGATTTGCTAAATTCAAAATCAAAGGTATCAGGTACTATTGGATT
>JAUWSB010000194.1 GCA_030610255.1 Bacteroidota bacterium | reverse complement strand
AGAAACACCTCAAGGTATTTATTTTATTTCTTTCTACATAAAAGGTCATTCTAAAACTATTAAAGTAATTAAACATTAGTAAATGAATAAAATTCAGATTGTTTTAGCACTCTTGTTATCTGGTTCATTTCATTTAACTATTGCTCAAAACCCAGAAATCACATCATCTAAGATTGAAGTAAAAGTTGATCCGGGAATTGAGCTTTTCAGCACCATTTTCCGCTTAGCAGGTTTGCCGGAATATTACCAAAACGAACTGCCTGAATATGTCAATGATATTGAATTGTATTTTAATAGCTTCAAGGATCATCCTGTTGTAAAATATGCCCGCCAACTTGATACAACAGTTGGTATGGGTTACAATGCACCTATGGAGCTGGCTGTACATATAAGCGATATAGGGCGACTACAAATGAGAGAAACTCAGTATCCTATACAGGAATATCATGACATGAGATGGGATCAGGCATCAATAGACAAATTTCTGAAACTTGCCCACGATTTTGCTCAGGAATCACGTTTCATGAATTTTTTCAAAAATCATCGTCCCCTTTATGAATTTACTGAGAATAAGCTAAAGAAGTTGATGAAAGAAAACGATGTTTGGGAATGGCTTCAATCCTTTTTTGGCCCGACCTCAAACACACAGTTCTTCGTACTGATCGGGATGCAGAATGGGGCGAACAACTATACATGCCAGGTAATTCTTTCCAATGGAAAGCGTGAAGTATATTCTATTCCGGGTGTTTGGATGAAAGATGCTCAAAGCAAGCCCGCATTTAATCAATATACGATTAACCGTATTGTTCATGAGTTCAGCCATTCATTTATTAATCCGCTTGTGTTGAATTCTGCTGATGAGCTGGAAAATGCCGGTAAGACAATTTATGCATATGTTGAGGATGATATGGAGCGTGAGAAATATCGGTTTTGGACAACGATGCTTTACGAATCCATAGTGAGAGCTTGTGAAATTCGGTTTAATAATGTTCAGGCAGATTCTGTAATGATGAATCAACTTATTGAGGAAGAAATAAGATACGGGTTTCTTTGGATGAGAAAATTGGTTTGCTTGTTAGAGAAGTATGAAAACCAGCGAAATAAATATCCTGCTTTTGAATCCTTTTTCCCTGAAATTATTACGTTTTTTAACAACTACGCCAGGAACATTGTTGCAGAGATTGATGAACTTCGTGCTGCAGAAAGGAAGAAATGGGCTTTCATAGAAAGCAAGGCACCAAAAATACTCTCTATGATTCCGGAGAATGGAGCAAAAAATGCAGATCCGAATCTCCGTGAAATCCGAATTACATTTGATCGTCCTATGCAAAGTAGTAGTTATAGTATGATCATGTATGGAAGCAGTGATAACTATCCAGAAATTATCGGGGAAATCCGGTTTGATTCTACCAGAACAAAATGTTTGATCCCGGTAAAACTAAAACCCGATAAGCATTATATTTTCGGGCTAAACGGCGAATACTCTCTGGGGTTCCGGGATGAAAGCAATAATGCTCTTGTACCTGTTATTGTGAAATTTAAAACCTATTAGGATATATCTAATTTGTAACTAATCAGTGTTAAAAATGAAAAAAAATAGTATTATAATAATATATCTATTTTTTTTTGCTTCCCTTAATTGCCAGGCCCAAAACATAATCTGCTTTAAAGTAGATATAAATAAAGCCATTAAATGCGGACTGTTTTCACCTCAGGAAAATGACACCATAATTATAAGGGGAAGCTATAACGGATGGGTTGGCAACGACTTTTCTTTGGAAGACAAAGATAATGATGGAATTTATGAGCAAACCTTTGAAATAAAATCCGACTCAGGAGTTACACATGAGTTTAAGTATTTAATATTAAAATCTGATGGGAAGATTTTGTGGGAAAAGCAACCTAACAGACAAAATAAACCTCATGGCTGCCGCATTCTAAAATCAGCAAACAACATAATTGATGAGTTTGATTTTGATAATTACTATTTGGGTGTAATAGGAAAAGAAGTAACTTTTTCGGTTGAACAGATGCAAGATGATTTCATTCAATTCAGAAAGACCCTCGAAGAACAACACTGCTGCTTATATGAATATACTGATAAACAGAAACTTGATAACCTTTTCGACTACCAGTACAGCCTTATTAAGAAACCCTTGAACCCGAATGAATTTTTTAAGATTCTCACACCAACAACTGCAAAAATCGGATGTGGGCATACTACAGTTTGGATGCCCGGTGGATACTGGGACTTAGGGCAGAATAATCTTTTTCCATTACAACTACGTTTTATTGGAGATTATCTGGTAATAACCGGCAATTATGGTGATTCTACTATGATTCCGGAAGGAAGTATACTACAGGAAATAAATGATATCCCAATTACTGAAATTGTGGAAGAAATGCGCGTTAATTATTCAGCAGACGCCTTTAATATACATTTCATCAACGCTCAAATTGAACGCAGGTTTTCTCTTATTTACGCCAGAAGATTCGGTTTTGCAGATAAATTTAAAGTAAAATATGCTCTTCCCGGAAGAAAAACAAGTAAGACCAGCGAAGTTTTACCTGCCTCAAACACTTCAGTGAAATCTGTGGTATTCAGTAATTTTAATCACCCACCGCTAAAAATGGAGATTTATGACGATAAAACCGCTATAATTACAATCCCTACATTTGTTTACTACGACAGGGTACGGTATTTTACAAATTTTATCGACAGCTGTTTTACGGTTATTAAAGACAAAAGTATCAATAATTTAATTCTTGATTTACGAGGGAATGATGGCGGTGATCCGTTTTGTGCAGCACCTTTATTTTCATATCTCCAAAACAAACCTCAACCATACTTTTCGCAACCTTATGGAAAATATCCTGAGCTGGAAAATCCTATTTCTTTGCCCTACAATCACTTCACAGGAAATTTATATACTATTATTGATGGCCGTTGCTTTTCAACCAATGCACATTTTTGCTCGTTGTTAAAATATCATAACATTGGCAAATTTGTAGGCACTGAGAGTGGAGCCACATATACATGTAATGCAGGAAAAAAAGGAATAGAGAAGCTTCATCATTCAGGAATACAGCTATATTTTGGGCGTAGCTCTTTTGCTACGGCAGTAAAAGGAATGGATAAATCAAAACCTATAATCCCCGATTATTATGTAAAAGAAACATATAAAGATTTGTTAAGCAGAAAAGATGTTGCTATAGAAAAAATTTTAAACCTAATTAATAACTAAAAAATAAAAAAATGAAAACAAAAATTATTTTAGTAACAGCACTTTTAGTAGTGATGCAGATTTTGTTCAGTATTGAAACTCGTGCTCAGGATTATGTAGTACTAAACACTTTCGACGTAAATATCAGAACCGGCCCAAGCACCGATCATTTTATTGTTTGCACAGCAGGTAAAGGTGAAATATTTAAGCTTGTAAATAAAGAAAATAATTGGCTGGAAATTGAAATGTATTCAGGTGATAACCGATTTGTTCACCGTGATCTTGTGTATTTTTTGGAAGAATTTATTCCGGGACACAGAATGACATTACCGGAGTCTGATGAACAGTCAAAAAAAATATTTTCAGATTTAAAATGGGCGCAAACAGTTGCTAAAAAAGAAGCGGAAGAAATTATTCCGGTAAATGTGGACAAAGAAAGGAATGAGAATTTCAGAAAGGTATTACAGGATAAAAACATTCATGCCATTTTCGAAATTCATGGGTTTCAATCAGCACTTTATCCCGAACTAATGGCTTTGGCGAAAAAAAATAATTGGTAGTTTATTTAAAAACTGAAAAAAAGCAGACTGTTCAAAAAAGTAGAACAAACCCAAAGATGACTTTTGTAAAAAAGATATTTATACTTTCCATAATAACTCTGATAATAGGGTTAATTGGTTATTTTATTTTCTGGAGTCATTGGACAAGATATATTTTTGCGCATATTGGAGCTATAGGTATTATTGGTCTTTTTGCGAGTCTTGCAGGACTTGTTGCTGAGAAAAAAGGCTTAAACTATAGGAAAGCTGCTATATTAGGCTTTTTCCCTTCGATTTTAATAGGAGTTACTGCTGATTATATGGTAGAACCTCCGAGAGAAAATGGCTTCCCATCATCATGTGGAGGGGTAGTAAGTATAGGCGTTGCTATAATTGTAGTAATCATTTATTTAATAGCAAAAGGTAGAAAGTAAATATGCACAAAAATTCATCTTTAATAAATCCTACTGCCTCAACAGAACGTATTGTATCCCTTGATGCTTTGCGTGGCTTTGCTGTTCTCGGAATTCTAATTATGAATATTCAAAGTTTTTCGATGATAAGTGCGGCGTATGTAAACCCCATTGCTTTTGGCGATTTTACAGGTGT
>JAUWSB010000210.1 GCA_030610255.1 Bacteroidota bacterium | reverse complement strand
ATACAAACAATGGGCAGGATTATATTCCAAAAACAATAATTCGCAATACGTGTATGTCAATAGGGGATTGGGTTCTATTGGTTATCCCGGAAGGATTGGTATATTACCTGAAATCACATTGTTTGTGTTGGAGAAATAAAAAAATCATGTAACTAATTAAATCCAACATAAGAAGGAGCGCCTATATCAAAATTATGAAACTTGTGATCAGGCATTTCAAAGAAATCAATAATAAAATTTTTAGCATCACCGGGAGCATTAGGGAAATAAGTAAAACTTAACTGGAATGTTCCAAAAACAAGATATTCATTTTTTATCCGTATTCCCAGTCCATATCCGCCATACATCGGATATGAAAATATTTCCCTGTAATTACCGATAAATCCGATATTTGCTGCTGCAAAAAACGACATCCTGAAGCCGTAAAGACTAATCGGAGTAAACAGATTGCTCTCAAGATTCAGATAAAACCTTTGTTGACCTGTTAGCTCATCTGTTTTTAAGCCCTTTATTCCGTAATCATTATTAAGATAAATTTCTTGACCGGGCTGCATATTTTTCCCAATTATATAATCTATTGTCAGCATATTTCTCATAAGATATTTTTTTAAATATATCAATGGAGGAGTGTAAGTTAATTTTGTGTGAATGATTTCCTGCTGAACTTCGTCATTAAGGAAATAAGTGCCATATTCAGTCGAAATATAATACAAACCGCCTTTCTTAAATTTTCCACCGTATGCTATTTCTATCCCTGCATAAGTCCTGTCACTTAATTCCCCGATAGAATATCCACCTGTTAATTTTAGTAAAAATCCATACGGAAAATCTTCTGTTTTACCAAATTCATTGAGATAATTTACCCTGTAATATTCTTGCCTTGAAAAAGCGATACTTCCCAGAATATCGGTTTTATTTTTCATTGAAAAGCTACTGTCGGGTATTTCAGGCCTGTCAGTATAATGGGTATTAATTAAACGAATTGCAGGTACAAACCATACAGGATAGTTATTCCTGGTTTTTAACCAATTCAAAGGGAATTGCTTTCCTATCCAAATATCTTTTTGGTTGAAGCTTAAATCCCATGGAGCTGCAGTTGAATCATTTACTGCATAAGTAATATCCCTTTCCCTTTTAAGAAATAAAATTCCACCTCCCCAGTTTACTTTATATGGAATAAATGATCTTGTAATATCTACCCTGTAATCAATTCCTTCATCCAATTTTTCATAACTAAGTTTACAATCTATAAATGAGCGCCTGATATTTTTTATTGTGTAAGCAGAATAAGTCCATTTAAATACCGGCGACTCATTAGCATCAAATGAAAATGTATTGTCGAATTCGTGTCCCAAGCCGAGAACATTCACATTTTTGACTCTCAACCTCCATTTTTTGGCAGAAATAATTACCGGATAAATCGCCCATTCAAAAACATCTTTTATTACTACTAAAATATCAACAGAATCTTTAGAAACATCATAAACCTGTATTGTTGCATTTTGAATATAAGGAAGCTCACGAAGCAACTTGCCGTTTTCAGCGAAAATTGCGGGATTCACTGTGTCGCCTTCTCTGAAAAGCAAGTTATTATATATCACTTTATCGGATGTATTTATATGTAATTTGTTTTCATCCTTTGTTAAACAACTATCGTAATTAACTGATTCGATAAGCGGCGGTCCAAAAATTCTTAAATTCTTTATTTCAATTTTACGAATAATTTTACCTGCAGAAGCCAGATATTGATCAGTACTTTTAAATGCTTGTTCAGCCTTAATTTCAGTATCGCCATAAGATACAAAGGTAGCATTATAAAGTTCCTTTGTAATCCTGTGTTTATACGCAAATTGCTGTAGTTTTGAATAAAAACGGCTGTCTTTATTAGTAAGAACTTCGGTAGTATCGTTTGTAATTATTAAAGTGTCGTTTTTAACTTTATATGCACTATCATTAATTATTACAATGCTTCCTGCTTTTATTTTTAATGTGTCCGTTAGAAGTGATTTGATTGTATCCTGCCCGAAAATAAAAATTGAATGCAAAATAATTACAAATAATAATACAGGTTTTATGAATGTTTTCATACTTATACTGAAACGCACCCGTACGGACTTGTTACACATCGTAAACTTTACAAATATCATATTAATTAACTAATTGGTATAGAGTAATGTAAAAAAGAACTTTGCATTTTCAGTATTGTTTATCGTTACTTTAAATGTTTACATAGCTTTTTTTATTTTATCACAAAGTTAAAAAATATTTTCGTGTTTAAAAATTATGTAATAATAGCTTTCAGGAATTTGTGGAGAAATAAACTTTACTCCCTGATAAATATTTTCGGGCTTGCAATTGGTATTGCATTAAGCATAATGATGTTTCTTTATGTTTACAATGAATTTACTTATGATAATTTTCACGAATTTAAAGACCGTATTTATATTGTGGAATTAAAGTATGATAATGTAAATGAAGGGACTTCAATATCCGCTATTGCTACTGCAGGTATTGGCCCTTCTTTATTAGAGGAAATGCCTGAAGTGGAAAATATGGTTAGATTTTCAAATCACCGACCCGGTTTCTTTTCATACAATCAAAAAAATTATTCAGTTAAAAACATTATTTATTCCGATTCGTCAGTGTTTGATATTTTTTCATTCAGGTTGATAAAAGGAAATCCCAAAACTGCATTAACAGAGCCATTTACTATTGTCTTAACCGAAAAAACTGCAGAAAAAATATTTGGGAATAATGACCCGATAGGGAAAATAGTTAAGTTTAATAACAAAGAAAATTTATTGATCACCGGCATTGTTGAAAATCCACCTGAAAATTCTCAAATAAAGTTCAATGCTCTTATATCATTTACAACGCTTTATAAAATGCCCAATATGTTTCTCGGCTGGGATGGTGGGCATAGTTATTATACATATATAAAACTAAATCAAAATGCCTCTATACAACAACTGTATGGCAGACTGCCTTCATTTATGGAAAAGCATATCAATTATAAATATCGTCAATTCGGCTCTGTTTTGTCGCTTATTTTCGAACCTTTGGGAAAAATACATCTTTATTCTAAAGTGTCCGGTGATCTGCCGACCAGCGGAAACCTTAACCAAATTTATATATTATCGGGTATTGCGATTTTTATATTATTGATAGCTTGTATAAATTTTATTAATCTTTCAACTGCCATGTCAATTAAAAGAGCCAAGGAAGTCGGGCTAAGAAAAGTTGTGGGAGCTACTAAAGGAAAAATCATAACACAATTTCTCGGGGAATCATTTCTCTTGAGCTTTATTTCTCTGATAATTGCATTGATAATAATTGAAATTATTCAACCTGTCTTTAATTCGCTTGTTTATACCGATTTGAATTTATATGATCAATCAAATATTACAATTCTTGTTGGATTAATTTTAATTACTATTATTAGCGGATTATTTGCCGGAAGTTTCCCTGCATTTTATATTTCAGGATTTCAGCCGGTTACAATACTAAAGGGAGGTTTTAATACAATAAAAGGGAAGCCTGTATTAAGAAAGATATTGATAGAACAGGCGAAACTTTTATTTACTTTTCTTTAATTGCAATTATT
>JAUWSB010000186.1 GCA_030610255.1 Bacteroidota bacterium | reverse complement strand
TTTTAAATTTGTCTGGAAATTTATTACATCCAAAATATTATGAAATCACGGTTAAATTCTATATTGAGAATAATTGGAATAATTATCCTTGTATTTTGCTTGAATTTTGGCAATTCTGCTTTTGCACAACAAAATAAAGAACCTATACAAAACCGGTTTGTATTCGGAGGTGGTTTGGGATTACAATTTGGCACAATCACTTTAATTGATATTTCGCCAATGATTGGCTACAAAATAACTGAAAATTTTATTGCAGGACTTGGATTTACTTATCAATATTATAAGGATAACCGCTGGACTCCGGTTTATGAAACTAATATTTACGGAGGTAGTATTTTTGCAAGATATTATGTTTTCCGTGATTTTTTTGCTCATGCCGAATATCAGTTGTTGAACTATGAAGTGTATCATTGGCCGTCGGGCGATAAAGAAAGAGTTACAGTGCCTGCATATTTAATCGGGGGTGGGTACAGGCAATGGCTCGGTCCTAATGTTTCAGTTAGCATTCTTATTTTGTTCAATCTGAATGAAACTATAGATTCTCCATATACTAATCCGATTTTCAGGGTTGGGATTGGAGTTGGGATATAGATTAAGATAAAAAATAAAAGTAAAAAGATAAAAGTAAAAAGTAAAAAGTGAAGCAAAGCAAACGACACGAAGTTAGCCCGCATGGGCCCATATGGGATAAAAGATTATAAACAGTAATCGGTGAACGGTAATCAGTGGCAGTGGTAGTCAGAAGTTTTCTTTATCAAAATCATTTAACCATTTATCCTGTAACTCGTAATACGTAATTCGTAATTTATTTTTTTTCATTCTATTGCTACCAATTCTGATTCTGCATTTTCAGAGAATCCCCGTAAAGTATCCTTACGTCAATCTTCTTATATCATTTCAATTGCATTACATATAGCATCATACCAAGATATCTTTTCAGCAATAGGTTCAATAATGCTCTCTATTTCAACATCTGAAAGACTTCTTCCAAATTCCTGATTTGCTACATTTTGAATATCCTCAACTGTTAATTGATAAATGATTTTGTTGTTTTTAGATGTTAATTGGCACATAATTTATTTCTATTAATTTCTATAAATCTCTATAAATTTCAAAATGTGTTTATTATTAATCGTGACAATATTTACCATTATTAAATGATATAGAGCTAAAATATTATTCTTCCGGAATATTTTTCAAAACATCAATTAACAAGTCCCAGAATTTTTTAGTGGTTTCAATGTCTAGTCTTTCATCGGGCGAGTGTACACCCCTTAATGTGGGTCCAAAAGAGATCATGTCCATTTTGGGATATGTGTGGCCGATCAATCCGCATTCAAGACCTGCATGAATGGCACGAACTTTTGGTTGCTGATTAAAAAGTTTTTTGTAACATTTTTCTGTAATTTCAACTATTTCCGAATCCGGATTCGGCTTCCAGCCCGGATAACCGTCAGTATGTTTAACCTTAGCGCCTGCCAGTTTGAACACGCTTGCAACCATATCGCATATATCTTTCTTGGCTGATTCAACAGAGCTTCTCTGGCTGGTAGTTATCAGAAATTCATCTTTTAGTGTTTTTACAGAAGCAAGGTTAGTTGAGGTTTCCACAAAATTTGGTATTTCTGCCGACCAGGCAATAACACCGTGAGGACAGGCATAAACTGCATTTAGTAATTTATTTTGAGATGTTATATCAATTTGAAATTCCGGTGTTTGTGTTGAATAGGTTTTAACTTTTAAGTCAGGTTCAGTGATTTTATATTCTTTTTGAATTATTTTCTCAAAATCTTCAACATATTTTAGTAATTCGTTTTGAAATTTTGCAGGAACAGTAACAATTGCATAAGCTTCTCTGGCAATGGCATTGCGTAAATTTCCACCGTCAAAAACTGACAATCTCATACCATATCTATTTGTTGCATTCCATAAAAGCCTGTTCAGTATTTTATTTGCGTTTCCCAGTCCTTTTTGTATGTCGTCGCCTGAGTGCCCGCCTTTTAAATAGCCAACAGTAATTTTAAAAGCAGTAATATTATCTGGAACATTTTCTTTTGAAAAATGAAGATTAGCCAAAGTGTCTTTGCCACCGGCACAACCGATGAATAGTTCACCTTCGTCTTCCGAATCAAGGTTTAATAAAATATTACTTTTTAGTAAGTCGGGTTTTAAACCGAAAGCACCTGTTAGTCCGGTTTCTTCATCAATGGTAAAAAGACATTCAATAGGTCCGTGTTCAATATCGTTGGTTTCAAGAATAGCTAACTGTGCAGCAATCCCAATACCGTCGTCTGCCCCGAGTGTTGTTCCTTTTGCTTTTACCCATTCTCCGTCAATCCATGCTTGAATAGGGTCCCTATCAAAATCATGGACAATATCGCTGTTTTTTTCACAAACCATATCAATATGACTTTGCAGAGCAATGGATTTTACATTTTCTTTTCCTTTTGAGGCGGGCTTTCTGATTAATATATTGCCGGTTTCATCCTGTATTGTTTCAAGATTATGCTTTTGCCCGAACTTGATTAAATAATCTGCAATTTTCTCTTCCCTTTTTGAAGGACGTGGAATTTTTAATATTTCCGTAAAATAATACCAGAGTCGCTCCGGTTTCAGATTTAATAGTTCTTTGTTCATTTGTAAAAAATTTAATTTAAATATTTATCAATTAAAGAAAGAAGTTTTTTAGCTTTCCACAGACATTTTTACTTTATCAATAATTGCCAGAATTTCAGAAGCTATTTCTTCAATAGGTTTGCTGGTTACATTAATAACCGACCATTTTGGTTGTCTGTTAAAAATTGATTGGGCATATTCCAGTTCACGCCTAACATAGTCAAGTGACGCGTAATCACCGGTATTACCACCAAAATATTCTTCTCTTACCTGACGTAGTGCTGACAACCGCCGGGCATTTGTAGTTAAACAAAAAACTCTTTCAGGTGGAATTTTAAAAAGTGCATCGGGTGGTTGTAAACCAAGTATTATAGGGACATTTGCAACGAACCAGCCTTTGAAAGCGAGGAAAATACTTAGCGGTGTTTTAAATGTGCGGGATACCCCTAATAAAATTATTTCTGCCTTATACAATTCATTGGTTCTCAAGCCATCATCATGATTGAATGCAAATTGCATGGAATCTATTCGCTTAAAATAATTTCTATTTATCTCATGAAATAATCCTGGTTTTTGTGATGGTGCATTCTCAAACTGATCTGCTAAACGTGATAAAAGAGGCCCCATTAAGTCAATGGTTTCTATGTTATGCAATCTTCCGGCTCTGACCATTGCCTGTCTTACATTATTTTTTACCAATGTATGAGCTATGGAAGCATTTGCTTTTACCGCTTCTTCAACTATATTTAAAACTTGTTCTTTGGTGCGGACTTCAGAAAATTTAATAATATCAATAGTTATATTGGGAAATTGTGTTAAAGCAGCATTAAGTGCTTGCCGGGCTGTTCTTCCTGTTCCATCGGAAACTACAAATATTGTATACATTTTAGTAAAGATAAAAGACAAAAGATAAAAGACAAAAGTAAAAAATTTAAAGGCGAATTACGAATTATTCTTTTGATTTTAATTCAGAAATAGTTTTTTCAGGATTTTGTGAAGAAAATATAGTGTAACCTGCTACTAAAACATTAGTACCGGCTTTTATTAAATCAGCTGCATTTGATAAAGTAACTCCTCCGTCAACTTCAATTAAAGATGAAGAACCTGCTTTATTGATAATTTGTTTTAATTGTTTAATTTTCGAATAAGTGTTTTTAATAAATTTTTGTCCGCCAAAACCCGGATTTACTGACATCACCAACACAATATCAACATCAGAAATTATATTTTCCAGTAAATTGACATTCGTATGGGGGTTAATGGCAACTCCCGCTTTAAGTCCTAATGATTTTATTGCCTGTATTGATCTGTGTAAATGGGTACATGCTTCGTAATGGACGCTGATGATATCAGCACCTGCATTTTTAAATTTTTCAAAATAACGATCAGGATCAATTATCATCAGATGAACATCAAGGGGTTTTTGAGCATATTTTTTAATTTGTTTGATTACAGGAATACCAAATGAAATATTCGGAACAAAAACACCGTCCATAACATCAATGTGAAACCAGTCAGCCTCACTGCGATTGACCATTTCAATATCATTACGGAGATTCGCAAAATCGGCAGATAAGAGGGAAGGAGCGACTAAATGACTCATATATTTATATTTGAAACAAAATTAAGAAAAAGTATTATATGGCAAACACTTTTATCTTATTTTTATCTTTACCCAAACAGTACAGAACAAAAAAAAACGCCCTGTTTTAAGAACGCTTTAAATTTAGCCCAAATAAGTTTTTAGAATTTTGCATCGCGAAGTATGTTTTAATCTTCTTATTGCTTTTTCTTTTATTTGTCGCACTCTTTCACGGGTCAGATCAAATTTTTCACCGATTTCTTCAAGAGTCATAGGATGGCTACCGTTTAACCCGAAATAAAGTCTTATAACATCTGCTTCACGGGTAGTTAA
>JAUWSB010000010.1 GCA_030610255.1 Bacteroidota bacterium | reverse complement strand
ATTGTATCAATTGTGCTTAGAAATTCATTTACACTTACTTCTTTCACTCTTTCGTAGGGTGGAGTTAACAAATCAAAATTAATAGTGTACCTGATAGCTGATTCAACAATTTCTTTTGCAGCTTTTTTATCCATAATAGAACTTACAAAATTATTATAAAGCAGTCCTATTTCTCTTTTACCTTCTATAAAATAATGCATATCCTTATTAACAAAAATCCTGCCAATCATGTATCCAATATCATTTATTCTTCTGTATTTGAACGAATCTCCAAGAAAATTATAAATATTTATAACGCCACAATATGAGCGGGTTATATCTTCTTTAATATAAGATGTTCGCATTACAAAATGATCTCTCGAAAATTCAAATACATTGGTATGCATCATAAAAATCAAAATATCACCACCAAATTTTAATTCTATTTCAAACTCGCCCTTGTTTTTATAATCAAATGGGATGTTTTCATTTGTATGTTTAATTTTTTTATGAAAATCGGTAACAATGTTTTTAATTACTGATTTGAACAGTTTGAATGTGTTAAAAGTGTTGGTGTAAACATCCTGCTTAAGTGTAGCTTTAGTTATCAAAGCATCAAAAAGCTCCGGTTTATTGTTTTGGTTTTTCACCTGTTTATATTTTAGTAGTTAATACATTTTTTGATATCTGGTCTTTTATTATGTGATTCATTATATTAAATTCTACCACCCCTAACCCCTCCTAAACATAGGAGGGGAATGCCTTTCGCATAATTTCCAATTTCCAATTTCCAATTTCATAACATAATCATCCCATTGCCTGCCCTGTAATAAAATGTACAGGGTGTGTCAAAATTTACCTGTCATGGATTTTTCCAATATTATTCAAAAGTAAAGGAAAGTTGAAAAATTTTTGAGTTAAGGCTTTCAATACAATCGGTATAAATATTATTTTCTCTTTGTAAGAGATCAACAATTCCATAAGACATTTTTAGTTCTGTGCCGAACTTAAAAAAACCAGTGTAAAAATCAAAGCCAACGCCAATTTCAAACATAAAGTCGTTTTTCTTTAATTTAATATAGGTTTCGTCGGTATCATCTTTTTTCTTTTTATTAGCTGCAAGGTCAATATTATATTTTATGCCTCCCAGCACATAAACTCTCATGTTGTTAATTCTTTTTGATTTGAATTTTATATGAAGAGGCAGGTCAACATAAGTTGAAGTGACGTTTTTTCGAATGTCAACAAGGGTTGGTTCTCCGTCTTTATAACGCATGATGCTATAATTCAAATATCTTTCGCCAAATGCAAGAGAAGGAATAAACCGCAGGTCAAAATATTTCCCGAGTCGCAGGCTTGAAACTATCCCAATTGTAAATCCAAGTGTAGGATCAGAATTAACCTGGTATAATTTTGAAGAATCTGCAAAAATGTCCGGTGATTGTGATTGGTCAAATGTTATGTCAGAAAAACCAGGTTTTGTCTTTACAGTAAAAAACATTTGGTTAGCTGCAAGTATAAAGCCGAAATGCTTTTTTGTCAAATCGTATTTCGGCAGATTTTTAACCTTATTAATCTGACCATAAGTTTTTCCCGAGTTGATTACAAGGAAAATTATTATGCTGATTATTATAATTCTGAAAATTTTCAATTATTTGAATTTATTTATTTTGTTGATAACGAGTTATTGATTTTTTTATTTTTCAATATTTGAATTTTGAGTAGACAAACTTACAATTTATTATGGTGATGTTTGTTTTTCATTATTTATTTTTTTTGAAATTTTCAGGTCGCCGTGTTCCAAAACTTCAAATTTCCAGTTTTCGGTGTTCAGACCTAAATAATATCTTGAAATAATATAAAATCCTTCATCATAAGTATTTGTTTTTGTTATCGCTTTACTTTCCAAATCAATTTTATAAAATTTAAAACCATCAATAGCAACATATAAAAAATCATCTTTAAAGTGCAGTGTTCCGAAATCGTCATAAACTTTTTTAATCTCATAAAAGTTTTCTTTTAAAAATCCATCACCACTTAATATGTAAATTTGTACTATCCTGTTATAAAAGTTCAGAGCTAAAATACCTTTATCAAAGGCAATGTCGTAAATGCTGTCGGGATAGATTTTAATAGTTTGAAAAGTTTTCCAATCATCTTCCTGAGAAAATAAATGATTACTTAAAAGGAGTATGAAAATTAACAGGTATAGTCGTTTATATATTACTGCTAACATATTGTTTTTATGCGCTTTGGTTTGTTTTTCATTCAAGATAAAAAATTATTATGGACGAACTTTAATTAAACATTTTCAGCACTTCGTTCATAAGCTTTTCTTTATTAATGGGGACAACCCCAACTTCTTCGCAAACAATGCCGCCTGCCAGATTTGAGATGGATGCAATGATTTCGGGAGGCAGATTTAACGACAGACAAAGCGATGCCACACTTATCACTGTGTCGCCTGCTCCTGAAACATCAGCAACTGAACGAATATGGGCGGGAATGGAATGAGTTATAAATTTGTTGTCTTTTGTAAATGAACTGACAAATACACCGGCTTCTGATAAAGTGGTCATTATAATTTTAATGTTTTGGTTTTTATGCAAAAGATGATTGGCATTTGCCAGTTCATTAATGTCATTTATGTTAATATCAATGTTGAGACCTTCTTTTAATTCTTTTAAATTAGGTTTGAAAAGAGTGATATTTTTATACGCAGTAAAATTTTTCTTTTTAGGGTCAACTACAACGGGAATTTTTAAATCATTAGCTTTTGAAATAACTTTTTTTATTAAACCGGGTGTGAAAATCCCTTTATTATAATCCTGAAAAATAACCGCATTAATATTTTCTTGTTTCAACAATTTGTTAATTATTGAAACAAGCTGCTTTTCATCATCTTTATCAAGGTCGGAAGTTATTTCCTCGTCTACTCTAAGCATTTGAGTATTATTTCCGATAACTCTGAATTTTGTTGTTGTAATCCGTTTCGAACTTTTATGAATACCTTGTATTGTAAGATTATCATTTTTAAGTAGATTGATAAAATCATCACCTTTCTGGTCGTTTCCAATAACTGAGCAAAGTATAGGTTCAGCACCAAGTGCTTTAATGTTAAGAGCTACGTTAGCAGCACCTCCCAAACGGTTTGCTCTTTTTTTAACAGAAACAACGGGTACCGGAGCTTCAGGAGAAATTCTTTCAACAGTTCCCCATAAATATGAGTCAACCATTACATCGCCAATAATTAATATTTTTTGATTGTTGAATGAATCAAATATTTTGTGATATTCTTCTTTGGTTGGCATTATTGATGTTTTATAAATTTATAATTTCAACAAAAATAAATAATTAATTAAGAAATGGAATGTTTTAAACAGTTAATCAATTTTATTTCAACTCAGCCAATGCTTTTTTAATCCTGCTTGTAGCTTCAATTATTTGTTCTTTTGAAGTAGCATAAGAAATCCTGACACAATCAGGGTTACCGAAAGCACCACCCGGAACAAGGGCAACATATACTTTTTCTAAAATATACATGCAAAAATCTTTGCTGTTGTTTATTGTTTTTCCCCCATCTGATTTACCGAAATAATCACTTATGTCAGGGAATACATAAAAAGCACCGTCAGGGATATTTGCCTTAATACCTGGTATTTCTTTTAAAAGTTCCAGAATTAAATTTCTTCTTTCGTTAAAAGCATTAAGCATTTTTTTTAGGTCTTCTGAATCAGAAGGATTTGTGTCAATGGCTTTTAGTGCTGCAAGCTGAGAGATTGACGATGCACCCGAAGTATATTGTCCCTGCAATGTATCACATGCTTTGGCAATGAATTTAGGAGCTGCAATATATCCGATTCTCCAGCCTGTCATTGCATAACCTTTAGAAACACCATTAACAATAATTACCTGATCTTTAATAAAATCAAACTGGGCAATACTTTCATGCTTATTTTTAAAATTGATGTATTCATAAATTTCGTCAGAAATTATAAATATGTTTTTATGCTTGCTGATTACTTCAGCAATTGCTTTTAATTCATCTTTTGAATAAACACTGCCTGTAGGATTACACGGTGAACTGAAAATAAATGCTTTTGTTTTTTTAGTGATTGCTTTTTCAACTTGTTCGGGAGTGACTTTAAAATCAGTTTCAATAGTTGTTGGTATTTCAACCATTTTTCCTTCAGCAAGTTTTACGATTTCAGGGTATGAAACCCAGTAAGGAGAAGGAACTATTACTTCGTCGCCCGGGTTTACAATGCAAAGTATTACATTGGCAATAGATTGTTTTGCACCGTTGGAAACAACTATCTGATCCGGTTCATAGTCAAGGTTACAGTCTCTTTTTAGTTTGCCGGCTATGGCTTTACGCAGTTCGGGAAAACCTGAAACCGGCGTATAATGAGTGTGATTGTCATTTATCGCTTTTTTTGCTGCTTCTTTTATATGTTCCGGTGTGTTGAAGTCGGGTTCGCCAATACTTAATGTTATTACATCATATCCTTCTGCTTTTAAATTTCTGCTTAATCGAGTCATTTCCAGGGTTGCAGATTCTGATAAATTATTGACCCTGTCTGATAAATTATTGTTTTTCATTATAAAATATGTTTAGAATTTATTAAATTGACTTGCAAATATATAAAATTAATATCCTGAAATTTATAATCATAATAATTCAAATGAATTAAATTTGTAAATTGCGATTTTTTATTGGGGAATCTAAAATATAAAACAAATGACCGAATTTTTAGAAATTTTAAAGTACATTTTACCATCCTTGGTTTTGCTTGTTGCAGTTTATTTTATGTTAAGAGAATTTTTTAAAAACAACAGGGAAAGATTTTCAGATGAGATGAAACTTGCAAGCCAGAAAGTAGTTACTCCGATTCGCATGCAGGCATACGAACGGATAATTTTATTACTTGAAAGGATTTTGCCGGGAAGTATTGTTCTTAGAATTAATCAACCCGATATGACAGCCTTTCAGTTACAAACCGCTTTGATAAAAACTATCAGGGAAGAGTTTGAGCATAATTTATCACAGCAGCTATATATTTCTTCTCAGGCGTGGGAACTGGTTAAAAATGCCAAAGAAGAAATGATAAAACTTATAAATACTGCTGCAACTAAAGTGGATGATAAAGCAACAGGTACTGACCTTGCAAAAATTATTTTTGAAATATCGCTGGAAAAGAAACACTCTACGGTTGATACTGCGATTGAGTTTGTTAAAAACGAAATCAGGAAGATATTTTAATGATTCCTGATCTATAACTATATATTTTATAAGTTTGACGTTTGATGTTTGACGTTTGAAGTTAGGAATTATTTGGGTTAACCTCGTATTTTAGCCAAATTATTCACGAAATTTGTTATATTTATTTAAATTGATAAGAAAATTTTTGACCTGAAACCTAAAACATGGAACCTGGAATCCCGAAATGATCAAAATTTTTAAAAAAATTTTGTTAACATTTCGAGGATCCTCGAAAAATAACGAAAATCAAAGATTTTCTATTTTTCGGGACTTGAAACCTGAAGCCTGAAACATATATTGGAAAAATGCCTGAATCTGAAATTAAAAAAATTGTAATTATAGGTGCCGGAAATGTAGCAACTAATCTGGCACAAGCTTTAACAAAAGCCGGTTTTGATATTATTCAGATTTACGGAAGAACCGATCATTCGGCTAAAGCTCTTGCTGATAAGGTCAAATCATCATATACTTCAAACCTCAACGATTTAAATATGGAGGGCGACATTTATTTTGTATCAGTTGTTGATTCAGCATTAAAAGATATTTTAAAAAAAATAAATGTTGGCGATAAATTAATTGTTCATACTTCCGGCTCAACACCAATAGATATTTTGAAAAATTCTTCATCAAATTATGGTGTGTTTTATCCCTTGCAAACATTTTCCAAACATAAAAAACTGGATTTTAAAAATATTCCAGTTTGCCTTGAAGCCAATTCCGATAGAAATTTAAAATTGCTTACATCTCTGGCAAAGACTATCTCAAAAAATGTTAAAAATATTAATTCAGAACAAAGGGCGGCAATACATCTTGCTGCGGTTTTCTCCTGTAATTTTACAAATCACATGTTTGTAATTGCCGAAGAAATTCTAAATAAATATAATATTCCTTTTGATATGGTTAAGCCGTTAATACTTGAAACAGCAAAAAGAATTGCAGATGAAAAGCCGCATAAAGTACAGACAGGTCCTGCAAAGCGTGATGACCATGAAACAATTGCAAAGCATTTAAATATGCTTGTTAATGATAAGGAATACATGGAAATTTATAAATTGATTACAGAAAATATTATTAAACATAAAAATCAAACAGAATAATAAATGACAAATTATAAAGAGCTTTTAAAAAACGTTAACACTTTTGTTTTTGATTATGATGGTGTATTTACCGATGGAACGGTTATATTGCTGCACAAAGGCGAGCCCTTGCGTACTGCAAATGTTAAAGATGGATACGCCGTTCAACTTGCTGTTAAAAAAGGTTACAGGATAGCTATTATCTCCGGCGGAAAATCCGATTCAATGTATAACAGATTTGCTGCTTTGAAAGTTTCGGATGTATTTATGGGAGTTGATAATAAAGCACAGATATTCAGGGATTATTTAGCAGGTAATAATATTAATCCCGAAAATGTGATGTACATGGGTGATGATATTCCCGATTACGAAATTATGCTTGAAGCCGGTGTGCCTACGTGCCCTGCTGATGCCTCTGAAGAAATTAAATCGGTTTCAAAATATATTTCGCATTTTAAAGGCGGCGAAGGATGTGTAAGGGATATCATTGAACAGGTGCTTAAAGTTCAGGGTAAATGGATGAATGATGATGCTTATAAATGGTAGTGTTATGTCAAATGTCAGATGTTAAGGGGTTATGGTTATGAAGCCGGTTTGGTAAGGAGGTTAGGGTTATGTAAAAATCACCTTACCCATTAACCTAAGACCAGACAGGCATCTTTACCTTAACCTTTTCCCGAAGGGATGCCTTCGGCATTACTTGAATCATTTATCATTATATTATTATCCCAACATGCAAAACTTGAGTTAAATTTATGACTTTCACAATATCACCATATATAAAACTCCTGCGAATTCCTAACCTCGCAATCATTATTTTAACACAATACTTAATTCGTTTTTGTGTAATTAAACCTGTTTTACAATTTCATGGAGTAAATCTTACATTCAGTGAACTGGATTTTGCTTTGCTGGTTTTTTCAACAATATTAATAGCAGCAGCAGGGTATATTATTAATGATTATTTTGACATACAAATTGATGCATATAACAAACCCGATAAATTAATTGTCGGTAAAAAGGTATCAATAGGAACAGCTAAATCAATTTATGCAATTTTAAACGGCATTGCTTTTATAATTGGATTTTATCTTGCAATCAAAGTAAATGCTTTTCAGTTGGGATTTATTTTTGTGATGATAGCAATTATGCTTTGGTATTATTCGGCAAAATATAAACGCCAAATATTTTGGGGTAATCTGGTTGTTGCAATTTTATCTGCTTTAGTTTTAATGATAGTCTGGATCTTTGAATTTTTCTCATTACGACTGTCGCCAATAGATTTTATTGATGCTTATCGTAGTATTAAAATTATTAATATAATAATATGGAGTTACAGTTTGTTTGCTTTTATGGTAACATTAATCCGTGAAATGATAAAGGACATTCAGGACATTGAAGGAGATTCAAAATTCGGCTGCAGGACATTAGCTGTTGTATTCGGTATCAGGGCAACAAAATACATAACAACTTCATTAATTATAATTTGTATTCTGATAATGGCGTACAGTCAATATCAACTCTTTATAAAAAATTTTACGATTGTTTTCTGGTATTTATTGATAGTCGTGCAGCCCCTTTTTATATATTTATTAATAAATGTTATAAGATCAAAAAATAAAGATAATTACCGTTTTTCAGGTAATCTATCAAAAATTATTATGTTAGCAGGGATATTGTCCATGCAGCTTGTGTATATCAGTTTTTAATTTGTATCTGATCAGTTTGTTTTATACAACAGATGATTACATAAGAAAATAATGGAATGGTGGAATATTGGAATATTGGAAATAGGGGGAATAAAGGTATAAAGGAAATACGTTTATAATGTAAAGACGAAGTATTGTAGTTTAAACAGGTCTGATATTTCCCCTATTTCCCTTATTCCCCATACGACCGCAAGGCGTCCGTCCATACGGATTCCTTTTAGTCATATGGATTTCCCAGTTCAATAATAATATTTATTAAGTCCGCATAAGTGGATCATTGTTAATTTAATACTGATTAATTACCTTTTTTTAAGAGAACACGATATGTATCCTGAAAATCTAAATAATCAGCAAATTATACTTGCTTCCAAATCTCCACGCAGGCAATATCTTTTAAAAGAATTGGGCCTGGATTTTAAAGTTATTATTAAAGAAATTGATGAAACCTATCCTGAATACCTCACCCCTGAACAAGTTGCTGTTTATCTCTGCGAACAGAAAGCCAAAGCATTTCAAGATGATGAATTAACTGATAATACTATTATTATTACTGCCGATACTATTGTTTGCCTGGAAAATAAGATTTTAGGTAAACCCGTTGATTATGATGATGCAGTTAATATCTTACAACAGATATCGGGTAAGGAACATGAAGTTATTACTGGTGTTTGCCTGAGAGCAAAAAATAAAACCACATCTTTTTATGCAAAAACCAAAGTGCATTTTAAGCAATTAAGTTTAGAGGAAATTCACTATTATATCGAAAAATACAAACCTTATGATAAAGCAGGAGCTTACGGCATACAGGAATGGATTGGATATATCGGTATTGATAAGATTGAAGGTTCGTTTTATAATGTTATGGGATTGCCTGTGCAAAGATTATATGAGGAGTTGCTTAGATTTTAATTCAATAATTGAATATTAATTTGCGATTTTGTTTATTCGTATTCAGCAGATTTAGTGAGGTCTCCTGTTTTCCGCATTGGGACACCCAAAACCATAAAAGATCAAGTTGTATTATAATATTACAAAATAAAATCTTGTTTTTTTAACAAGTTTTATTTACGTTAAAGACTTTTATCTTTTTACTTAAATATCCCGATACGCTCGTTCCTCGCTATCGGGATTAATTCGACTGCCAAATTATACTTCGGCTATGCCTTGTATAATTTTAGTCTCATTAACTTTTATCTTGCAGTTTACTGCGTTATAAATTATTCGGGTTAAAAACGCATGTTCGGTTATTAAGTAATTATTTATATTTTTGCAGTGTAAAAAAAAATTAACTATTTTTATAAATGAATAAACCGATAATTTTAGTAACAAATGATGACGGAATAAATGCTCCGGGTCTCAGGCATTTAATCAATGTAATGCGAACCATTGGAAAAGTGGTTGTTGTGGCACCTCAAAATACTATGTCGGGTACTGCTCATTCTATTACTGTCAGGTTTCCTTTGAGAGTTGAAGAGATCGTTAAAGAAAAAGATTATGAAGAATATTCCTGCAACGGAACACCGGTGGATTGTGTTAAGCTTGGCGAACAGATTGTTCTTAGGCATAAACCCGATTTATTGGTTTCGGGAATTAATCATGGTTCAAATGCATCAATAAATGTAATTTATTCAGGAACAATGGCTGCCGTATTGGAAGCTTGTATTGACGGAATTCCGTCAATTGGCTTTTCATTGCTTGATTATAGCAGCAAAGCAGATTTTAGCTACTGCGACGAATATGTTAAAATTATTGCAGAAAATGTTATCAAAAACGGATTACCCACAGGAGTTTGTTTGAATGTGAATATTCCAACAGTTAACGGAGCAGAAATCAAAGGCATTAAAGTATGTCGTCAGGCAAAATCAAAGTGGGTTGAAGAATTTGATGAGCGCAAAGATCCGCGTCAGAAAGACTATTACTGGCTTACCGGAAGATTTGAAAGATTAGAAAACGGAAAGGATACAGATGAATGGGCTTTGGAAAATAATTATGTCTCTGTTGTTCCCGTTCATTTTGATTTTACTGCACATTATGCAATTGAAGATATTAATAAATGGAAATTAGGCTCTTATATATGTTAACGATATTCAATAAAATGTTTTTTACGAATTATGATTTACGATTTACGAATTACGAATTTAGAGTTCTCATAACACGTAACTCATAACACGTAACTGTTTATTAATTCCCACAACAAGTGACTTTAATTTTAAATTAATATGAAAATAATATTGATGTTTAAAAAAGATACATACCTGCTTGGCGTTTTAATGGGAATATTTTTGCCTGTTATGTTTTATGGTTTTTTGTTTTTAATTAATTTACTGATTTTAAATATTTTTGATTTGAATTTTATAATAAAGCAATCAACACTTCAACTCATAAGCATATTTATAAATCTATTTCCAGTGCGATATTATTTCGTAAATTTAAAATACGAGAAAACAGGCAGGGGAATTTTATTCATTACGTTTGTGTATTTAGTTTTTTATTTTTTGGTTTTGTATGATTAGATACTAATATGAAATTTTACATCATAGCCGGAGAAGCTTCGGGTGACTTGCATGCATCAAACCTGATAAAAGAGATCAAATTACTTGAAAAAAATGCTGAATTCAGATGTTGGGGTGGTGACTTAATGAAGGAACAAGGTGCAAAAATAGTTAAGCATTATCGTGACCTTGCTTTTATGGGTTTTGTTGAGGTAGTTTCAAATATCAGGACAATAGCAAAAAATATTTCTTTCTGTAAAAAAGATATTCTTAACTACCGGCCCGATGCCTTGATACTTGTTGATTACCCGGGCTTTAATCTTAGAATTGCAAAATTTGCTCACAAGAACGGTATAAAAGTATTTTATTACATTTCTCCGCAGGTATGGGCGTGGAAAAGTTCAAGGGTGGAAAAGATAAAAAAGTATGTGGATAAAATGTTCGTTATCCTTCCTTTTGAAAAAGAATTTTACAAGTCACACGGCTATGGTGTTGAATTTGTCGGACATCCATTATTGGATGTGATTAATAATTTTTCAAAACAGGGTAAAAATTTATTTATACAAAAAAATAATTTGAACGAAAAGCCGATCATAGCCCTGTTGCCTGGAAGTCGTAAACAGGAAATAACAAAAATGCTGTCGGTGATGCTTAATATTATTCCTGAGTTTAGAGATTATCAATTTGTTGTTGGTGCTGCTCCATCTGTTCCTCATGAATTTTATGAAAAAATCACAGCAGATACAAATGTTAAAATATTATATAACCAAACTTATGAATTATTAAGCAATACCACAGCAGCATTGGTTACATCAGGTACAGCTACTCTTGAAACTGCCTTATTCGAAGTTCCTGAAGTTGTTTGTTATAAGGGAAATTTTATTTCATATCAAATTGCAAAAAGAATTGTTGATGTGAAATACATCACACTTGTAAATTTAATTATGAATCGAATGGTTGTTAGAGAGTTGATCCAAAATGAACTTAATCATGAAAATCTTAGATTTGAATTAAATAAAATACTCCTTGATAAAAGTAACCGTAATCGGATTCTTGCAGATTACGAGCTACTTAAGAAAAAATTAGGCATAGAAGGAGCATCAAAGAAAACCGCCGAATTGATCCTGGAAAATTTATAAATCCTTTTAAGTATTTTAAAATTTCACTTTCAGGGTTTTGCCTGTTCATGTTAAAAATAATCTAGAAAAACATTCCATTTCTCTCATAACAAATTCATAAAAATATCGGTATAACAAACACTTAATAGTAATATAGAAATGGAATGTTTAGGCAATCTCACTGCTGCTGTAGCTGCAACTGCTACTTTTTTTATAGACATTTCCCTCTTTTTAGTATTAATTATTGAATCATTCTATATTTATAATTTCTCTTTTTGATTAAGGACAGGCTCTATTTAATCAATATTGATAAAGATTTTAATAATATAATAAATGAACTTCTGGCACCAGTTCCCTTTTGTTAGAATAATCACCCCGTTTATTTTTGGAATTATATCTGCTGTTTCATTAGGGCAGGAGATTCATGTTCCGTTGTTTGTTTTTGGGGTTCTGTTTATTATCATTCTGTTAATTGTATTTATTCCCAATATATTTTTTAGCTTTAAATACCGTTGGGTTTTTGGCTTGGTTGTCTTTGCTCTGCTTTATTTGTCCGGATTTGAGCTTACGGTTCAGAAATCCCCCAAATTCAAACAATCACACGTATTTCAGTTACCCGTTGAAAAAAGAAACTATATTCTTGATGTTATTGAACCGGTTTCGAAGAAGCAAAATTCATATAAAGTAATTGTTGACATCAAGAGTGCTGAAACAGATAATAAATGGGAATATTCAAGAGGGACGGTAATATTATATTTTCAGAAAGATAGTCTTTCAAAAGAGATAAGATATGGTGACAGAATAGTATTAAATGCGAATTTTATTGAAACCAAACCCCCACAAAATCCATCGGAATTTAATTATAAAAGATATCTGGCAAATAAATGTATATATCATCAGGCGTACATAAAGTCAGGCACATGGAAAATTTTAAGCAAGGAAAACTGTAATAAACTCCTAACATTTGCTTTATCAATAAGGAATAATTTTTTTGAAATATTAGAGAGAAACAATATCAGGGGTAATGAATTTGCTGTGGTTTCAGCAATCTTATTAGGATATGATGATAAATTAGATAAAGAACTTGTTAAAGAATATTCCGGAGCAGGAGCTATGCATATTTTATGTGTTTCAGGATTGCATGTCGGTATAATTTACCTGCTTTTAAACAGTATGTTATTCTTTATAAAAAAATTCATATATGGAAATAATATAAAGGCAGTTGTTTTAATTTTACTGATATGGTTTTATGCAATGTTGACAGGTTTGTCGCCTTCTGTTTTGCGGGCTTCAACAATGATTTCATTTATAATCATAGGAAAATCGCTTAACAGGCAAACCAATATATATAATTCGCTGGCTGCTTCAGCTTTTTTATTATTAATTATCAATCCGTTTATAATTACAAATGTTGGCTTTCAATTGTCTTATGCGGCAGTTATTGCAATCGTGATGTTGCAACAGCCTATGTATAAATTATGGATAATAAATAATTGGTTGGGCGATAAAATGTGGGCAATTACAACTGTTTCAATTGCAGCACAGATAGGGACTTTCCCGATTGCCTTGCTTTATTTCCATCAGTTCCCGAATTATTTTATTATCACTAATCTGATTGTTATTCCTTTATCAGGATTTATTATTTATGCAGGTTTTTTGGTTTTGATTTTTTCCCCTTTACATTTTATTTCATTGGTTTTTTCAAAAATTCTTGTAGGCATGGTTTGGTTTTTGAACCAATCGGTAAAAATTATTGAGAATCTTCCTTTTTCAACAGTAAAGGGCATTTCAATAAGCTTTACGGAAATGTTAATAATTTATTTTATTTTGATAAGTTTGATAGTGTTTTTTTTACAAAAAAGAAAATTATTCCTTTTTTATGCTTTGGCTTGTATAGCGGTTTTATTATCAATTGTTTCGGTAAAAAAATATAGTCATATCAATCAGCGAAAGTTTATAGTTTACAATGTTAATAAGTCATCGGTTTATGATTTTATAAATGGCAGAAAAAATTACCTGCTGGCAGATTCTTTATTTATAGATAATGAAAACAAATTTTTATTTTTTGTTCAGAATAACTGGTGGGACATGGGCTTGAAGCATAACGTAAAATTTAATTTAGGAGATACTCTTTTTTATCAGGATGAATTTCCGCTTTATAAAAGAGGAAACTTTATCAGTTTTTTTGATAAGCGTATAGTTATTGTGGATAAAAAATTTTATTGTTGCCCCAACACAAAAAAGTTTGAAGTTGATTATTTAATAATTGCAAACAATCCTGAAGTGAAGATTTCGGATTTAGTTAAACTGTTTAACATAAAACAAATCATTATTGATTCGTCAAATTCTTATTGGAAAGTAAATAAATGGAAAGAAGAAGCTAACGAATTGAATATTAACATATATTCGATTTTTGATTCGGGAGCGTATGTGGTTGATATTTAAGTTTTATTTAATTTCTGTAGTTTACTAATTAGAATCCGTCTTTAAAGTCCGATAGTTTAAACCTGCCCGTTCGTTCAGGCGGGTAAATATTAAAAATCACAAATGACAAGCACCAAAATACAAATAAATCTCAATGACCAAAATTTCAATATTCAAAGCTGTTTCGGTCATCCATCCATACGGACTTGCTTCGCTTCGTACGGACAAGTTTTGATAATTGATATTTGGAATTTATTTGTTTTTTGTTTTTTGTTATTTGGTGCTTTAATTTTAAAATTGTTTGACTTTATGGACAGATACTATCAAAAGGATTCCTTCGGAAAAACTCGTTAAAAAAAATATTTAGAAATTATTATTTTGTTGTATAAAAAAAATAATTAATTTTGCACCTCGTTTTGATTAAGTATGTTATTAGAAATATTGGTCCGGTAGTTCAGTTTGGTTAGAATGCCTGCCTGTCACGCAGGAGGTCGCGGGTTCAAGTCCCGTCCGGACCGCAAAACAAAAAAGCTCATTTCAAATGATTTGGGCTTTTTTTATTTTCTGATTAAACAAATAAATATTACCAGATTCATTTGCAAAATACTTAAAATGTCATTTTGAGCGAAGACGAAGAATCCCTATTGTTTGATAAGATGTTATACAACGAGATATGCATATAATTTATGATAGTAACAGTTATTTTTTATAAACATTTGAACCTTTCGGGTTCTGGTCTTTTGTTCCATTATTCAATTTTCTCTGTATTTTTTATTATATACTTTATTTACTTTATATAGGCTATTTAATTTTTTATCATCTTCATGTATTAGAATTTTAAGGCTCCCGGCCGAAACCGGGAACCTATTTATCAGAATGGTGAAAGAAAATATCCCTGTTCATGTATAACCACATCCGGCGGACTGTAAAGCGCTACACTGGGTTTTCCAAATGCCGGTGAATGAAATGGGTCCAAATCTTCTGCTTTTCCTATGTACTTTTCAGCAGCTTCTTCATTTCCCGTACGACGATTGATCATAGCCAGCTTTCTATATACCCAAGCTTTCATCGGGTTATTAGGTTCAGGAGTAAAGTTAAGAAATTTATTAAACTGTTCTTCAATAAAAGGTGCCATAGAGTCAATTAAAGCAGGATTTTGCATAGTAGTCATTAAATAATACCTGCCCAGGTCAAGGTAAAGATCATTTTTAGACTGATCAAGTTTGATAGCTATATCATAACAATCAGACGCTTGATCGATGTTTCCCAGGAATAAATAAACCCTTCCCAGCGCCTGATGTGCATCTGCGTTTTCCTGATCTTTATCTACTATTCCTTTCCAGAACTTTTCATAATCTGCATCTTCAGGCATAAGAATTTCCCTTGCTTTAGCACCTGCAACTATATCTGTTTCTTCAAGTTCCTTTGCATATTTTTCAGCTTTTTCAGTATCTCCTCCCATTTCAGCTGGCAATCCGCCAAAAAACTCAACAAGTGTTATCTTATCCTCATAATAGGAAGTATCCAGTTTAAAAACAGATTTATAAGTTTCTTCAAGCTTAACAAGATATTCCCCTGCTTTTTCGTTTCCCGTTTTCAATGCCAAATAAAATTGTAACGTCTCAAGACCTCCTTTATATGATAGGTAATAGGCGTTATTCGGATCATTTTCAATGGCCCTGTTAATATCATTTAAAGTTTCATCCAGTGTTTCCTTAATTGTACGGGGATTTGCTAGTCCCATATGTTGGTTGGTTCTGCAAAGCTCAAACCAGGCCATGGCATTTGTGGAATCTGTTGATAATAGCTGTTCAAGGATTACCTTGGCTGAATCTGCCTGGCCATTCATCCTTAATTCATAAGCCTGGAATACTTTTTCATTAGCGTGTTGTCGCGCACAGGAAACCATACCGTACGTTATTATTATCGCGCAAACAATAATTGGTATTATTGCATTGCTTAATAAGCAATTGTTAAATTTTCTTTTTTTCATGTTAACCTCCTGTTTTTTAATTAGTTTTTTAATTATTTGATTATATTGTAGCCGTATTTAAACTAAATTCCGGTAGGTCCAATACGAAACGGTTTAATTTTGGGCATATAAGAAAGCCATATCCTACCATTCAAACTATGGTATTCATTAAATTCATATTGAATTCCCGGTACCAGGTTAATAAAAGGCATATATTTCCTTTTGTTAAAGATAATCAATCTTTCAAACAACGAACAGAAAAAGCTGTGGCATATCCACCCGGATTCTTATTGATCATGGCCTGGTCCCAGTCCATATTGCGGTAAAATTTCGCTGCATTATCGGAACTCCAGAAATAACCTTTATACCCAGGACCCCAGAAGGCATTCCCAACAAAATATCCTCCCGGAAGAGCTGTAAAACCGAAAGCGTCAGTAGCTCCGGTATTCGGATACTCCCAATATGTTGTACCTGTTTGCTTTAGATTTCCGCCTGCGTCGGTACCTCTCCAATCATAACTTTCCCACTCAGTATTCCCTATTTTATATTCGCTGTCCACAGCGCCTTCCAGTATCTGCCAATCAAGATCATCGGGTATATGCCAGCCTTCAGGACAGATGCCCTGCCCTCCGGGTTCATTGGTATACTTCATCATTTCATTCCAGAAATACAATCCTCCCGAAATATTATTACAATAGTATTCATTATCCCCCATACAGTATTTTTCGATGGTGTCGTTGTTTGTCTGAGGCTGTGTGGACTGGATCATTATCCCCGCATTCAGATTCTCTTTCAACCAACATTGGCTAAATATCTGAATCGTATTGTAAACCTGTCCTTCGTAAGTTACCGTTGGTGTTCCCGGGCAGGGGATGTTGGTGGCAAACTGTAAGGTATAAGTTTCATTGGTTTCAGGAGAAGCCTGCATACCGGATTGCAGACCGTTTGCGTAACCAATATACAACAGTTCATCGCCAAGGTTGAATTCAAAACTCTGTACATTACTAACTGACTTTAAATGAGGTTCAGTACTTAAGCTTCCTAAATATTCAAGAGAGCCTGTTCGATCGGCACTAGTCACTGCATTTAGGATTTTAATACTGCTACTGGTTGCTTTCCAATAAGCCGTAAAAAAGAATATCTCCCCGCCTCCGGGAGCAAACCTGAAGGAATGATATCCTCTCTCCAGCATCCTCTCTGTGTTGATAACCTTCCGGCCAAGCATATCCGAAATCATTACACCTACTTTGTCTTTTTCAGGAACATACAAGGTGATGGTAGTTTGGTCTGTCACCGGGTTAGGATAGTTTTGGAATACCTGCAGGTTCTCTCCTTCATTGTTAATTTCGGTTATTCCCACCTGATAATCCAGTACAAGTATTGTATCAGGCCAATACAACACCGTATCGCCTCCCTGTGTATGGTTCATCACTTTGATGCTATCTAACTGGACGTAAGAGGCACTGTCAATAGCGGTGAAGGTCAACTCAAGCGTAGGCTTTTGACCAATGGCACTTACAATAAGTCCAAGCGCCAGAATTGAAAGAAAAATTTTTGTTTTCATAATGGACTGAAACATAACAACTTCAATTTAAGTGTCAAATATAAATAAATAAAATTAAAAAAACAAATAAATATTACCAGATTCATTTGCAAAAATACTTAATATGTCATCCCTATGTTGAAGAGTGCTTCGGCTGTGCTTTGTTTGACTGTCTTTTGTTATTGTCACCCTGAGCTTTTCGGCAAGCTCAAGATAGACTATGACGAAGGGTGTTTCGACTCCTATATCGGGGCTAAATTTAACAACTCGTGGAATAAGCTATTATTTTGCAAATATCTTATTTCAAAAATTCTTACATTTGTAAGGAAATAAAAATTTCCAAATCAGGTAAAAAAGGATTAGATAAAAAATGAGAAATAATAGATCTGTTTTAATTACCGGAACATCAACCGGAATAGGAAAAGCCTGTGCCATCCATCTGGATAAAATGGGTTTTAAGGTTTTTGCCGGTGTTCGTAAAGACAAAGATAAAGATATATTAATTAATGAGGCTTCCGGTAAGCTTAAACCGATAATCTTAGATGTTGTAAAAGAAGATACAATTGTTGATGCTGTAAATATAATCTCAAATGAGACAGAATACCCTCTTTTCGGACTTGTTAATAATGCCGGTATTGGAATCAGTGGTGTTTTGGAAGCTACTCCTGTTACTGAACTCCGGAATCTAATGGAAGTTAATGTTATTGGTCTTCATGCTGTAACCAAAGCATTTTTGCCGCTACTTCGTAAGAATAAAGGTCGGATTATCAATATCGGATCAATTTCAGGTTTTATGGCTAGTCCGGGTAGCAGTTCTTATGCGGCAACTAAATTTGCAGTCCGTGCAATATCAGATTCTCTGCGCATTGAATTGAAACCATTTGATATGTTTGTTTCATTAGTTGCACCAGGTGCGACTGAAAGTTCTATCTGGGATAAATCCAGAGCATATAAGAAGAAATTACGTAAAAGTGCAGACACTGAGTTACTTGATGCATATAAACTTTTTGTTAAGGCTAGTGATAAAATGCTTGATTCCATAGCACCAATACCTGCCGTTCAAGTAGCAAAGGCTGTTGCACATGGATTAACATCGAAAAAACCGAAAAACGTTTACTTTGTTGGTAATGATGCAAAAAAAGTATACATATTATCAAAATTACCAAAACGCCTTATAAATTTGCTGTATATTAAAAGCCTAACTGCAATAGCAAAAAATAAGTAATATGAAAATATAATTTTTTTAATTTTACCCCGAAATTTTTATTCTGTAAATTAAATTTATTTAAAAGAAACATGAAGTATTTAGAACAAACCGTAAGATTTTTAGAAGATGAAGGGATAATCAAGCCTGAAATAGGAATAATTTTGGGTACAGGCTTAGGAAAGCTTGTAAATGAGATTGAAATAATAAAAAGTATTTATTATGGTGATATACCGAATTTTCCTGTTTCAACAGTTGAATTTCATAAAGGTAATTTGATTTATGGTATTTTGAAGGGGAAAAAGATTTTGGCAATGCATGGAAGGTTTCATTTTTATGAGGGATACACTTTACAACAAATAACTTTTCCGATAAGGATCATGAAAATGCTGGGTATGAAATATTTACTTATTTCAAATGCCTGCGGTTCAATGAACAAAGAGTTTAAAAATGGTTCTTTAATGCTGCTTGATGATCATATAAATATGTTACCCGGAACTCCGTTAATTGGTGAAAACCATAATAAATTTGGTCCCCGGTTTGTTGATATGAGCCGGCCATACTCAGAAGTATTGAATGATAAGTTAAAAAAAATTGCTGCTGAAAAAAATATTGAACTTCATAAAGGAGTTTATGTGGTTGTTTCAGGTCCCAACCTTGAAACAAGAGCTGAATACAGATACTTAAGAATGATTGGAGCCGATGTCGTAGGTATGTCAACTGTGCCGGAAGTTATTGTAGCAAATCAAATTAATTTGCCTTGTGCTGCCATTTCTGTGATAACCGATGAATGCGATCCTGATAATTTAGCTCCTGCTGTTATAAAAGATATACTTGAAACCGCCGGTAAAGCCGAAGTTAAATTGATTGAACTTTTTGTTACTCTGATTGAAGATTTGAAATGAATTAATATCTATATTCGCAAAAAGCATAGAAACTGCACAAAAGAATATGGAAAAAATAAATCAAAAATCGCTAATCGTTAATCGGTGTTCTTAAATCAATTTGTTTGCAGCTTCGCTGCGTTATATATTATCTTAGTTTAAGCTTTTGTCCAACTTGTAGCTGGGAACCTTCAGGCATTTTATTTTTCTTATATAACTGCTTTAATTTAATTCCATGTAATTGTGAGATTGAATACATTGTTTCATGTTCTTTTACAACGTGGAATTTTACATTTCCTCTTTTCTTTTTCGGCTGTATATAAATTATTTGTCCTTCTTTTATTTTGTCTGATTTTTTTAAATCATTATGTTTATAAACCTGCCAGGTGTATATTTCAAAATCCTGAGCAATTTTATAAAATGTGTCATTTTTTTGTGCAAAAATAAATTTGACTCCATTATTTGTAAAAATTTGCCTGTTGTTTCCACCGATCTCAATAGCTTCAAAATCTTCTTCTGAAAGTAAAATCAAATTTGGGTCGTAAATAATTATTTTATCTTTTTTCTTTTTTGGTTTGCTTGATGATGCGGTTGTTTGATCAAACTTATATAATTTATTTTCTTCAATAATTTTGATAAGAAGTTGAGGATATTTTGGATTGGTAGCATATCCGGCTTTTTTCAAACTGTAAGCCCAGCCTTTATAATCGGTAATATCAAGTTTGAAAAGAAATGAATATCTTGAACGTTGGGTAAGAAAATATGAGTGGTCGCTGAATGATTCTTCAACCGATTTATATTTCCTGAAACATTCACGTCTTTTGTCATCATCCAGCCTGAACTTCTTACCATTCCAGTCTTTATGACATTTTATACCGAAATGATTATTTGCTTTTCGTGCAAGACGGCTATTGCCATTACCTGATTCCAAAATTCCCTGTGCCAGTGTAATACTTGCCGGGATTTTATATTCTTTCATTTTTTTTATGGCAATGTCTTTATATTTTTCAATATACTGTTCTGTGGTTTGTTTTTGAGCAAAACTTGTAACAGAAAATAAAACTACCGGCAGAATAAATGAAAGAATAAATGATTTTAAAGTTTTTGTCATTTGACAATAAAGCAAATTTGATTTTTACAAAAATAACTGAATGAATTAATGAAAAATCGTAAATAAATTTGATTTATTCACAACGAAATGTTATTAACATTGTTGTTTGGTTGGAAGTAAAGGATTTTATTGAAACACTAACTAATTTGGTCATATTGTTTAAAAAATCTCTAATTTTACCTCAAAATTTATAAATGGAGAAAATTCTAAAATACTTTCCTGATATTTCCGGTACACAGCAATGGCAGTTTGAAAGCTTATATAAACTGTATCATGATTGGAATTCAAAGGTAAATGTAATTTCGCGTAAAGATATTGACCATTTATATGATAGGCATGTGTTACATTCACTAAGTATAGCAAAAGTAGTACGGTTCAAAGCATATACTGAAATTATGGATGCGGGTACCGGCGGCGGATTTCCGGGTGTCCCGCTTGCAATTATGTTTCCAGAAGCGGAATTTTATCTTGTGGATTCAATTGGGAAAAAAATAAAGGTAGTTAAAGAAATTTCAAAAGCTCTTGGATTAAAAAATTTAAAAGCAGAACAAATACGTGTTGAAAATGTTAAGCAAAGCTTTGATTTTATTGTCAGCCGTGCAGTAACTAACTTACCTGATTTTGTAAGATTGGTTGGTTATAAATTCCATAAAAAGTCATTTAACGAAATCTCCAATGGAATTCTTTATTTAAAAGGTGGTGATTTTAATGATGAATTAAAACAAGTTAACAGGAAATATGAATTATATAATTTAGCGGATTATTTTAAAGAAGATTTTTTCAACACAAAGAAGCTTATCCATATTTATTAACAACACTCTTCTAACTTATTGTGAAAAAGACATTTTGGGTTTTATCTGGATAAAACCGGCAATAATTATTTTCTGTTTACGGATTTTGTGTATCTTAGCCCGCTTAAAATAAATTTTAATAAGATAAAAATATATTATGGAAACAATTAAAAGAACTCTCAAAGATTCTGCAGCAGTTAGATGGTTAGTTTTAATCTTAATAAGTGGATTAACATTTAGTACCTATTGGTTTCAGGATTTCTTTTCAGGAATCAAGCCATTGATGATTACAGAAATGGGTATTACAAGCAGCCAGTTTGGCACCCTGATTCAATGGACAACATGGGCGAATGTTTTTGGAATGATCATTATTGGAGGTATCATCCTAGATAAGTGGGGAATCAGGAGAACCGGTATTGTATTTGGTTTATTAGCCACGGTTGGAGCAGCTTTAACTGCTTTTGGCGCAGCAGGAGCATTCTCTGATGACTTAAACGGACAAATGTGGACAATGATGATAGGCCGTTTATTGTTTGGATCCGGACTGGAAATTGTTTGTGTTATAGCAATGAGAACCATAGTAAAATGGTTCAAAGGATATGAGCTTGCATTAGCAATGGCTATCAATATGGGATTTGGAAGGTTAGGCTCAACACTTGGCCAGGCTTTATCAATTGATATTGGTGGAGGTGTTGTATCCCCTGCTGTTAATTTCGCAGCCACACTGATTGGAATAGGAATGATCATGTTTTTGATTTACATCATGTTTGATGTAAAACTTGACAGGCAGATGAAAGGACAGGGCGCCCAGGAAGAAGATGAACCTTTCAGATTGTCTGATCTTGTTAAACTGATAACCAACAGATCTTTTCTTTTTATTGCATTACTCTGTGTAACATTCTATTCTGCAGTATTTCCATTCATGCAATATGCACCAGACCTCTTGATCAATAAATATGGTTTTACTTATGATTTGCCAGAGAATGCAGTAATTACATTATTTGGTAATGCTGCTCTTGGAAATGCATCAATTTACATAGCTCTGTTCATTTTTGCACTTGCTGTTACACTGATACCCTCTTATATTAAGAATAAAAGCAGAAAAATCTTATCTATAGTTATTATTCTGATCTTATTTGGTGTGTTTATATATTCATTATCAGATACACTTTCATTATGGCTTAAAAATGGTCCCAAAACGGCAAGTTTAATTCCATTAGGTTCAATTCTTTTTACACCAATTTTTGGAAAAATAGTTGATACTAAGGGTAAGGCAGCCTCATTAATGATATTAGGTGCATTTTTACTGATTTTTGCTCACTTGACGCTATCTGTTTTCAACAGTGTAACTTTAGGTTATATTGGTTTATTGGCACTTGGTATTGCATTTTCTCTTGTTCCTGCAGCAATGTGGCCTTCAGTTGCTAAAATTGTTGCAGAAAATAGACTGGGGACAGCTTATGCTGCTATGTTTACAATCCAGAACTGGGGATTGAATATTTTCTTTAAAGGCATTGGTTGGGTGCTTGATAAATCAAACCCTGAGGTTGTAGATAAAATTGAGTCAGTAAGACAAAGTCTTGAAACACAGGGATTAACTAAATTGCAGATTAGTGAGAGATTACAGGAAATGCAGTTGGTTACTCATGAAATACCGGCTTTTAACTATACTAATCCAATCCTTATGCTTGTTGGTTTGGGTGTGTTAGCATTATTCTTAGCGATCTTACTTAAGAGAGCAGACAAGAAACAAGGTTACGGACTTGGATTACCTTCAGGACAAAAACCCGTTCAAGTAATGGAAGCTGAAATGCAAGCTAATATTGAATAAAGCTTGTTTAGTATTCTTAATTATAATAAATTTTGTACTCATCTGATGACTTCGAAGTCATCGGATGAGTATCATATCTGAGGATGAGTCAAAATATTTTATAAATTTGCCCGTTAATTTTAATTAAAATAATCTAATCAAATAAATAGGAGAAAAAATAATGAGTAAAGATATCATAGAATTAAAACCTGCCGCATTATGGAAGATTTTTAAAGACATGTGTAATGTTCCGAGGCCATCAAAAAATGAAGAAAGAATACAGGCATTTGCTAAGAAATTCGGAGAAGACCTTGGTCTTGAAACAAAAATTGATGAAATTGGAAATGTAATTATTAAGAAACCTGCAACTAAAGGCATGGAAGACAGGCAAACAGTCGTTTTGCAGGCACATCTTGATATGGTTCCACAAAAAAACAGTGATGTGGAACATGATTTTGATAACGACCCTATTCAAGCTTATATTGATGGCGACTGGGTAAAGGCAAAAGGAACCACACTTGGCTCTGATAATGGAATTGGTGCTTCCGCTGCTTTAGCAATTCTGGAATCAAAGGATATACCTCATGGACCGGTTGAAGTTTTACTAACTACTGATGAAGAAACAGGTATGACAGGTGCTAACGGAATAAAACCCGGCTTGCTTGACGGTGATATACTTATAAACCTTGATTCGGAAGATGAAGGAGAATTATATATCGGATGTGCCGGCGGTGTTGATACTATTGTTAAATTTCATTATGAAGAAAAATCAGTACCTACTGATATGACTGCATATAAAATCAATGTTGCCGGTTTAAAAGGCGGTCATTCAGGGCTTGATATACATTTGGGCAGAGGTAATGCATGTTTGATAATTAATAAATTATTTCTTGAAGCATCTGATAGATTTGGTTTGAGATTAGCATCAATTGATGCCGGAAGCCTCAGAAATGCAATTCCAAGAGAGGCTTTTGCAACAGTCGTAGTTCCTGATTCAAACATAAAAGATTTTGAAGGATTTATTGCAGAGTATGCTGAAAAAATCAAAGAATCATTAAAAGAAATTGACCCGGGATTTAGTATTAAGATTCAAAAAACTGATATACCTGAATTTTTGATTGATGAAGAAACTCAAAATAATCTGTTTAAGGCAGTTGACAATTGCCCCAATGGTGTAATAGCCGTAAATAAAGATATGCCTGAAGTTATTGAGACATCAACAAACCTGGCTATTATAAAATCGGGAAACGGAGTTATTGAAGTTGCATCTTTGCAAAGAAGTGCAATTGATGAAGACAAAGATAAAGTTGCAAAAGAATTTTATGATGTTTTCAAAGCTGCTGGCGGAAAACCGGAATTTTCTGGAGCATATCCGGGATGGAAACCAAATATTGATTCCCCGATTTTAGAAGAAATGAAAGATGTGTATTATAAAATGTTCGAAAAAATCCCTGAAGTAAAAATTATTCATGCAGGTTTGGAATGTGGTATTTTAGGTGCGGTATATACAAACTGGGATATGATATCTTTTGGTCCCACAATCAGAAATCCTCATTCACCTGATGAAATGGTTAATATTAAGACAGTTGAAAAATTCTGGGATTTTCTTGTTGAGATACTTAAGAATATTCCGGGAAAATAAAATATTTGAAAAATATTTTGCAAGAACTAAAAAAAGATATAATTTTGCACTCTAAAAAAAATTAAATAAAATGTCAACAAAGAGAACTTTTCAACCATCAAACACAAAAAGAAAAAATAAGCACGGATTCAGAGAAAGAATGTCAACTGCCAAAGGACGCAAAATTATTAATGCAAGAAGAGCAAAAGGCAGAAAAAAATTAAGCGTTTCTGATGAAATGTAATCAATAGTTATTCTGAAGCTTAAAATTGTTGGTTTTAATCGTATTATTAAAAAGAAGGTAAAGCAGTTTGCCTTCTTTTTTTATTTGCCCCAATAAAACTGAAAAACTGAAAATTTTTTATCAAATTTCATCAAAAAAACAATAACTTCGCAGTCAAATTAGTTGATTAAGAAACTAATATCTGAATACTGTTTTATGACCTTCTTGAAATTTATATTTGTAGTTATATTAATTTACTATGCTTTTCGTATTTTATTTAAGTATGTATTTCCTTATATATTAAAACAGTATATAAAAAAAACTCAGAATAAATATTTTTATCAGGAAGAAGAATTAAAAAAAGATAAAAAGAAAAAAGAAGGCAAGGTTAATATTGATTATATTCCTGAGAAAGATAAAGAAGAAAAAGATACAGACCTTGGCGAATATGTTGATTTTGAAGAAATAGATGAATAATATATAATTAGTTTCAGGTTTCCCATACGGGCTAACTTCGTGTCGCAAGTTTCAGTTACAGGCTCGCCACATAACCTGAAACAT